>CADCTM010000219.1 GCA_902805485.1 uncultured Coleofasciculus sp.
TTGTTGATGTAGTTGATATCACCCAAAAAGCTAGTCAAGTTCACCCGAGACAAGGGGATTCAATCACGCTTCAACAAAGAGTTCCGCGAGATATTAAATTGGAACGAGTAATTATCGAGGGAAACAAGCGTCTGTGGCAATTGTGCCTGCACCGAAGGTAGATGACGTTCTGATTGCGACTTGATAAAGTGAGCCACAGATGAAGCCTTGGCACTCTCCAAAAATGCGATCGCACAATCTTTACGGCTCTTCATTGAAATTTCACGATATATCGTTGTCAGATCACAGAAACTAAGTGATAGAGATAGTAGAGGAAATTGCCATATGTGTGTAGCTCTAGTCGTAGACGACGATCCAACACAACAACTGATCATCTCCAAGCTTCTCAAAACAATTGGGCTAAACGTGATTTTTGCTAGCGATGGCGTCGAAGCCCTCTCCCAGGTTAAGTTATTCAATCCAGTCTTAGTCGTCCTGGACGTCATCATGCCCAAGATGAATGGCTACGAAGTCTGCAAGCAACTTAAATCTGACGAAAAAACCCGACATCTCCCCGTGGTCATGTATTCTGGGCAAGAAAAAGAATTTAGTTTCTCGTTAGGAAGCAAGCCAGACGCTGATGCTTACCTCTCCAAGCTTTGCCAGCACCAAGAGCTAATCAATACTGTTAATCACTTTTTGCCACACGAATCAACTTACTCCTGATCCACCTCAAGTTGCCTCAGTAGCTCTATCGCCTCATCACACCAAGCAACAGCATCTGTTTCCAGACGAAGCCCCCGCCGCAAAGTCATATAGACAAATTGATCCTTCACTGCGAGTTGTTGGGATTCAGAAAAGTATTGTTGCTCAATATCTCGATAAACCGACAGCTTATTCAGGTGAGTCGCACGGTGACGCTGCAACTCTTCTCGAAGAATATGGCGGGGAACTAAATATCCCCTGAAAACTTTAACTAATAGATCATCTCTTAAATCCGTGGGTTCACAAGGCTCTGTAATCCACTCAATGAACTGCTTTCTGCCAAATTCTGTGACGCGGAACAGCTTCTTATCTGGGCGGCTTTGTTGAGGGATGACTTCGGCACTAATCCAGTTTTGCGCTTCGAGTTTTGTAAGTTCTCGATAAATCTGCTGCTGGCTTGCATTCCAGAAAAAGCCCACAGAACCACCAAAGCGCTTACTCAAATCATATCCACTACAGGGTTCCTCAATCAAAGACGCTATCAGTGCGTGAGCTAGAGCCATAAAAAATTTCCGCTTGACTTACTCAACTAGTTGAGTATAGGCTAACATTATTACATTACTCAACTAGTTGAGTATAAGCCACGACTCAAGCTTAATGACATTACTATGCCTACCCGAATAAGCACACAACAAGAAAAGCCCTCAATGGTGTTTGTTTCAGTCACACGCCTACGTTTGAAGTCGCCGTTTTATCTGCCAGTTTTCATGTGGAACAATTTCCTGACAATTTGGCAGATTACTAACACCCCAGGGTTTTTAGGTGGCAAGGTTTTGAGAGATGCCAAGCAAACATTTTGGACAATGACGGCTTGGGAGGAACAGGCGGCAATGAAAATATTCCGTAACTCCGGCACACACCGAAGCGTGATGCCAAAGATTCAAGACTGGTGTGATGAAGCCTCTGTCGTTCACTGGAAACAAGAAGACAGTAACCTCCCTGATTGGGGAGATGTCCACCACCGCTTGGTTACAGAGGGTTTTGTTACCAGACTTTCAAATCCCTCACCTGCCCACCTTCAGCAAAATATCCCAGCGCCAACATCATCACAATCCTTGCCGTTACGCCCTCGAAAGAACAATGCTGCCACATTGTAGGGAACAATTCAAACTTCGAGGAAGCCGTTTGCCGCTTATACCCGACAAAAATAGTCGGGTATATTTGACTGGTATTGACGCTTGTGTTAGTATCATTCGGCTAGTGAAGGAAGTAGAGAGTTTTTCCAAATGAGCCAGGTGACACAATCCCAAACAACGCAAACCACTGCCACATTTAGAGCGCTGAAGTGTAAAGAATGTGGAGAAGAGTACAAACTTGAGGCAAAGCACGTTTGCGAACAGTGTTTTGGTCCCCTGGAAGTTAGCTACGACTACGACGCCCTGCGCCGCCAGGTAACTCGCGAAACGATTCAAGCTGGACCGAATTCGATGTGGCGCTATCGTGCCTTCTTACCAGTTGCCACCGACAACCCAATTGATGTTGGCACCGGCATGACGCCTTTGGTGAAATCAAATCGGTTAGCGCGTCGCCTGGGCTTAAAAAACCTCTACATCAAGAACGATGCCGTTAATATGCCCACCCTGAGCTTTAAAGACCGGGTGGTATCCGTGGCATTAACAAGAGCGCAGGAATTAGGTTTCTCGACAGTATCTTGTGCCAGTACCGGGAACTTGGCTAATTCTACCGCCGCGATCGCTGCTTATGCCGGCTTAGACTGCTGCGTCTTTATTCCTGCCGACTTAGAAGCAGGTAAAATCCTGGGCACATTGGTCTATAACCCTACGGTAATGGCAGTTAAAGGTAACTACGACCAAGTGAACCGCCTTTGTTGCGAAGTCGCAAACACACAGGGTTGGGGATTTGTCAATATCAACTTGCGCCCTTACTACTCAGAAGGCTCAAAAACCTTGGGCTTTGAAGTTGCAGAACAATTGGGTTGGAAGCTACCGGATCACATCGTTGCTCCCCTTGCCTCTGGCTCTTTGTTTACCAAAATTTATAAAGGTTTCCAGGAATTCGTTAAAGTCGGACTGGTTGAAGATAAAAGCGTCCGCTTCAGTGGCGCACAAGCAGAAGGTTGCTCCCCTATCGCTCAAGCCTTCAAAGAAAACCGCGATTTTGTGACACCTGTTAAGCCCAACACAATCGCCAAATCACTTGCAATTGGCAACCCAGCAGATGCTGTTTATGCCATTGATGTCGCTCAAAAAACCAATGGCAACATTGAATCTGTCACCGATGCCGAAATTATCGAAGGCATGAAGCTGTTGGCAGAAACCGAAGGCATTTTCACAGAAACGGCAGGCGGCACAACGATCGCTGTCTTGAAGAAATTGGTAGAAGCTGGGAAAATTGACCCAGACGAAACAACGGTTGTTTACATCACAGGCAATGGTTTGAAGACTCAAGAAGCGATACAAGGCTATATTGGCGAACCATTGACCATTGAACCGAAGTTGGATAGTTTTGAGCGGGCATTAGAGCGATCGCATACTCTTGACCGCCTAGAATGGCAACAAGTCCTGATTTAGGTTTTGATTGTGTAGAGGAGACGTTTTCTAATAGAAGAGAGGCATCAATTACAATGTCTCACTCCTCAAGGCTCTAACAACTACCAATTAACAACTACAAGTAATCTATGTCCATCAAAGTTCTGATTCCTACAGCTCTACAAAAATTCACCAACGAGCAACCGACAATTGAGTGTTCAGGCAGCAGTGTAGCCGAACTGCTCGACTCGATGGAAGATAAGTGTCCTGGGATTAAAGCCCGTTTGTGCGATGAACAAGGCAAGCCCCGCCGCTTTTTGAACTTCTACGTTAACAGTGAAGACATTCGTTTTCTAGAAGGTACAAGTACAGCGCTTAATGATGGAGATGAAGTAAGTATTGTGCCAGCAGTTGCGGGTGGTTAAGGTATCAAGAATAACCAACACTAACTGCTCACACAGCAGTTAATTAAAACTGGTAGTAATCGGGAGGATTCTCTTTCTGTCTTAAATGATAAAGATTAAGGAATCCTGCCGATTATTTTGGAAAAAACA
>CADCTM010000220.1 GCA_902805485.1 uncultured Coleofasciculus sp.
TTACATAACGAAATCACACTAGGTAACAAGCATGCCAGACATCGTAGATACAGCCGTTAGCGCCGGTTCTTTCAATACCCTAGTGGCAGCAGTTAAGGCAGCAGGCCTTGTAGACACTCTTAAGGGTGCTGGTCCTTTCACAGTTTTTGCACCAACCGATGATGCATTTGCCAAGCTTCCTTCAGGCACCGTTGATGCACTTTTGACGGATATTCCTAAACTTAAGAAAATCCTGACCTACCATGTCGTTTCTGGCAAAGTGATGGCAGCCGATGTCGTTAAACTCACCAAAGCGACTACTGTTGAAGGTTCTGATGTCAAAATTGATGCCTCCGAGGGTGTCAAAATCAACGATTCTACCGTTGTTACCCCAGATGTAGCCTGTGATAACGGTGTCATCCACATCGTTGACTCTGTACTGCTACCTGCTTAAGCAGCGTAATTGAACAGTGGGGCGGGCTTACTAAAATCTCTGTGAGGAACTACTTGAGATCTTGGTAAGCCCGCCTTTACTATTAGGCAAGAATGCAACCACTACGGGCTGGAAGTTTTAAGTCTAAATGACTCAATTCTCCTTCTGTTGTCCATGCCGCTTCACCACTGCCGTACAACATTTGATTAGGTTTAGATTGCAATTGTGCAACCTCAACGTTTACCTGTGCAGGTTCAGTCCCAATATTCAGAGCAATTACTAATTCCTCCGTCCCCAAAGTTCGCGCAAAAACATAAACCGTTCCTTCAGCAAATAGCACTTGATAATCACCAGTGCGGAGTGCCGGATAATTATGGCGAATTGCTATCAGCTTACGGTGATACTCTAATACATCGCGCTCCCAATTTCCTTCCATTGGAAAACCTCGGCGTGAGTCAGGATCTAAACGACCAGGCAAACCAACTTCATCACCATAATAAATGCTAGGAGCGCCCGGAAAAGTTAATAGTAACAGTGTTGCTAATTCCACACTCTTCGCGTCTTCCCCAGCAATTGAAAGTAGCCTTGCGGTATCATGACTAGCAAGCAAATTTAGCTGAGTTAGTTGGATTTCCCAAGGATATAGTTTTAGTAAAGCTTTGATTTTTTCGCCATATTCGGGAGCAAATAGAGGTGGGTAGGGATAGTAGGAACGTCCTTGTACTTGTTCCATATCTAGGCGATCGCCTGTTGTAAATGCGATCGTTGGTGCGGCAAATAAATAGTTCATCACACCATCAAATTGCGTTCCATCTAACCACTCACGGGAATCTTCCCAAACTTCCCCGACAATGTATGCTTCAGGATTAATCGCTTTAACGCGATCGCGAAATTCTTGCCAAAACCCAGGTGACTTAATCTCAAAAGGCACATCCAATCGCCACCCATCAATGCCGAATTTAATCCAATATTCGGCAATTTCCATAATATATTCTCGTACTTCGGGATTATCATGGTTGAATACTGGCAGCGCCCGATTTCCATCCCAACCTTGATAATTAGCAGGAAAGTCGCCATTGTATGCCGATAAAGGCCACCCTTCTATTTTGAACCAATTTACCCAAGGGGAATGGGGACCGTTTTCCAATACATCATGAAAGAAGAAAAAACCACGACTGGAATGATTAAATACGCCATCCAACACGACCTTTATATTCCGTTCATGGGCGGCATCTAATAGTTCCTTAAATGCCGGATTTCCTCCTAACATCGGGTCAACTTGGTAATAGTCATGGGTATGATAGCGGTGATTGCTAGCGGATTGAAAAATCGGTGTAAAGTAAATGGCATTAATGCCCAAATCTTGCAAATAATCCAACTGTTCCATTACGCCCCATAAGTCGCCACCTTTGTAACCTTGGAGTGTCGGCATCGCGTGCCAATCTTCCCATCTGGCATTTTGCAAAAGCCGTTTGCGGGGTTGTTGACTTTTAGCAAAGCGGTCTGGAAAAATTTGATAAAAAACTGCGTGTTTGACCCAATCGGGAGTCTGAATCTGCATAGATTATTCAAAGAGTCTTCCCTCACCAAGGTACAGATAAGAGACGGTTTCGGATTCAAACTTCTGGTAGAAAAATCGGTTTTAGGGGTTAAAACTTAAATTATCAATTAAGAGTCATGATAGATACAGACTTGAACACGACGATCTGTAGTTTGTTGAACGAATCGTCACCGTGTTGGGATGAAACACGTTAGTTTTTGAAGTGGGCACTACCCTAAAAGCAAGGTGAAGTATGCAACCTGAAAAGATTTCCCCCGGACTACTGTTAGCCCTAGAAGACTACGGCGATGAATTTTTGTTAGGTTTGATGCCCCATAAGCGATCGCTTGGTATCGTTGCCAGTGTACACAGTATTAAATCCCCGCGTACCGTTGTTTTCATCTACTGCGACGAAGACGCACAGCTTGACCACTTGGCGCAGTATGGCATCCAGGTTAACCAATCCACCGGCAGAGTGCGGACGGCATTCTTACCCATCGAAAGTTTAGACCCCTTATCGGACGAGCCGGCAGTTCATCGCATCAAGCCATCGCGCTACTTACGAGCCTTAATGGACGTAGCGCCCGGTAAGGTCAATTTACCGCAATTTAAGACCGCAAGCGGATTAAGCGGCAAAAACGTGATCATAGGCATTGTAGACAGTGGTATCGATCCCAACCATCCGGCATTCCAAGGACGAATTTTGCAAATTTGGGATCAAACTTTACCCGGTTCCGGCGTGGCAGAAGGCGGTTATGGCATCGAATTAACAGGAGAACAACTTACCACCTCCCGCGATGAAGAAGGTCATGGCACCCATGTTGCCGGAATTGCCGCCGGGGTTGATGATACTTATGGCGGTGTCGCGCCTGGAGCGGAATATGTGATCGTCAAATCAGACTTTCAAGATGCCCATATTGCCGACGGCATCCGCTACATTTTCCGGGTAGCAGCAGGATTGCAACGTCCGGCAGTAGTGAATCTTAGCTTGGGTGGACACGCCGACGCCCATGACGGCAGCGATTCGTTATCACAAATTATAGATTCCGAGTCAGGGGCAGGGCGAATTGTTTGCTGTGCCGCAGGTAATGAGGGCAACGACAACATCCACGGTCAAATTTCGGTTCCGCCTGGAAAACTGCGAACTATGCGCTTTAGCGTCCCAGCAATGGGTGTTGGCATCGCTTGGTTAAATGGCTGGTATCCAGGGAATTCTACGTTTGAAGTCTCGCTGCGTAGTCCAGGCGGGTTTGTGACACCCTTCCAAGGGGTGATTTCTAGCGGAAATCCAACCAAGACTTACTCACTGCCAGATGCAAGGGTGCAAATTGTCACACCTGGACCTGATCCTGCCAACGGGGATCATAACTTTTTTGTTCAAATTCGCAATGCTGCAGCAACTTCCCCCGTGAAGGGCGGCATTTGGCAGTTGCGGGTACGGAATACTTCAACAAATGAAGGACGCTTGGATGTGTGGACGCTGGATGGTCAAGGTTCGCCCCAGGTGGTTTTCAGCGGTAAGAGTGTACAGGATACAGTGAAAATTGGTTCACCGGGTGCTTCTAAAAGTGCGCTTACGGTTGCTAGTTATACGACGAAGGTGGAGTATACGGATATTGACGGCATTCCGAGAAGTGTTGGACTAACTTTGGATGATATTTCTGATTTTAGTAGTGAGGGTCCTCTGCGGGATGGCACGCAAAAACCGGATTTGGCTGCACCTGGGGCGATGATTGTTTCGGCGCTATCGGCTGATTCTAGTCCTTTGCGGGCGGAAATCGTGAATGCTCAGTATGTGGTTAAGGCGGGTACAAGT
>CADCTM010000221.1 GCA_902805485.1 uncultured Coleofasciculus sp.
GAAGGTTTTAATTTGAGAAAAATCTGAAATTAACTTCGATTTGGATCTGCATTTACCCAAAAAGTAATTTAGTATTTTTACTCAAAATAAAACCTTCCGAATGCCCCTTGTTTCGGGTCAAGCTCTAAACCTAATCAGTTAAAAAATCTGTCATGACACTCTTATTAATTTAGGAGTTCATAACATTCTGTAACACTCATCAAAGAAGGTAACGTCATGTCACTTGCCCTAAAAGCAGAGCGTAAAGAACTTGGAAATTTCAGTAGTGTTGTTTGTCTAAAAGCGATCATCACTGGAATTGAAGAAGCACTGGGTGAAAAAGCTGCAGCTATTGCACTAATGGCTGCGGGTCGCCAACGTGGTAAGCAGTTAGCTGATGAATTAAATTTAGCTAACAAATCTACAGAAATGTCTCTCGAAGAAGTCGCTTTACAGGCAGGTAAAGCATTAGGCAAAGACGGCACTCACTTGTGCATTATCAACAAGATAGAGCAGGAAGGCGAAACTTACAAAGTCTATACCAGCGAAACGATTTGCTCGGCAGGTGAAGCTGAAGGTTCCCAACGACAATGTACCTTCACGCTTGGTGCAATTCAGGGATTTTTAGAAGTCTTTTTAGATAAGCGCTTACGGGGGAAACATACAGAATCTGTCTTACGCGGAAATGAATACGATTTGTTAGAGTACACAATACTTTAGGTTAAACAAACGCCCCAAAATTCCAAGACTTCTGGCAATTTGCAACTGGCATCGGCTCTAAATAAATTATCCTTTGCCAGTTGCAAAAAAATCATAGCAAAGAACTACCTTCAACAGAGATAAGAGTAGCAATGGCAATCAACCGAGAAGTTTTACGGAGCAAAAATTAATGAAAACCATGCGTTCAGTAGTAGCAGGAACTGTCGGAGCTGGTAAAACTACTTTTGTTCGAACACTTAGTGAAATAGCCGTGGTAAATACAGACCGCTCTGCCACGGATGAAACACTCCTTTTGAAACCAGAAACTACTGTAGCATTAGATTTTGGTAGACTCATGCTCAGTCCCAACATGGATTTGCACATCTATGGTACACCTGGTCAATCTCGCTTTGATTTTATGTGGGAGCTTTTGATTCAAAATGCTCATAGCTATATTTTATTAGTTGCAGCTCATCGACCCGATGATTTTAAATATGCTAGGGAAATTCTCGTGTTTATGAACCAACGAGTCAAACTCCCTATGCTAATTGGTTTAACTCATACCGATTGTTTAGGGGCACTAGAGCCAGAATCAATTATGAACTCTTTAGGCTATGACATGAATGATAAAAATCGTCCGCCGATTGTAAAAATTAATCCCACAAATCGAGCTTCAGTCATTGAAGCTTTAGTAGTTTTGATGGCTTTGATCATTGAGAGTAGCAATATAAAACTCTCCCAAGTTCCTTAAAATAAAAAATGTCTTGGCTTTAAGCATTTTCTTAAACACTAACGGAAAATTAACATTGATTGAGAAGAACGGGAAAAGCTCCGCCTTTACCAATTATCTAATTTCCAAAATAATACCTGTACCTGCTCGTTCAAGTTAGTAGATTAAGCTAGCGTTACGCAAACTTGAGTCAGGATAGACGGATGACAATGATCGCCAAAAGCTTACTAGAGCAATCAACGGCTGCGGATAAACCGAGGTACGAGCTACATTTTCACGCTTACGTGCAAGGTGCTGTCGTTGATGACTACAACAACGTTAAAACCATCATTAAAGATAGCTTAACGCGATCCATTGCTGAACCACTGCATCAGCTTCCTCCTGATCTTGCCAATTTTACTGGTCGCCAAGCTGAACTAAAAAGTGTAATATCGCTGTTGCGTGCCAATCAGGGAACAGAAGAAGCGATCGCTATTTTGACAGGCATGGCAGGCGTCGGAAAATCGGCTCTAGCAATCCATGCGGCTGACCAATTAAAGTCTGATTTCCCCGATGCCCAACTCTACATCAATTTGCGTGGAACAGAAAGTCAGCCTCTAGAACCCGTGCAGGTACTTGCTAGCTTTATACGTTCTCTAGCAGGGAATGACCAATTAATACCTAAAAATCTCACAGAGCGGTCAAACTTTTATCGTTCATTGCTCGCTAATAAACGGGTACTGGTAGTACTAGACAATGCCCTGGATGAAGCTCAAGTCCGTCCGTTGCTGCCAGAAAACTCCACCTGTGCCACGATGATCACAACGCGCAAATCCTTTGCAGATCTCGATCGCGCTGCCACCCTAGAGTTAGATGTAATGACCGAGCAAGAGGCTCTATTATTACTCCAGAAGTGGGTAGGAAGCGATCGCCTACAGGCGGAACTAGACGCTGCCAAAAACATCATCGACTTATGCAGTCGGCTCCCTTTAGCGCTTTGTATCGTGGGCGGAACACTCAAAAATAGACCCGACTGGCGACTTGAAGAGTGCGTGCAGAGACTCACTGAAGAGCGGCAACGACTGCTACCCCTACGCCTGAGCGATCTAGCGGTGCGAGTCAGCCTCGCTTTAAGCTATCAAGAGTTAGATGTCACAACTGCCCGTCTTTTCCGCTTACTAGGACTACTAACTAGCCCAAACTTTACACCCGCACTCGCCACTGTATTATTAGAGTCCGATCCGGCAACCGCCGATCAGTCCGTCCAACATCTCGTCAATGTACAATTGCTGGAATTAGCGAGTGGGGGACGCTATCGTTTCCATGATTTAGTTCGCCTCAACGCCCGTGGCGAACTCGCGAAAGAAGAGCCATCAGAAGCACGGCAGGCAGCACGTCTCAGGATTAGTCGCTGGTATCTTGAAACCTCGAAGATCATAGACTTAGCGCTGAACCCAGAAACCAGTCGCCAATTAGCTCAAGTCTTGGAAGCCGGTAAAAGCCAATCCAAAGACGCGACACAGAACCAATTTAGGGCAGCATTGAACTGGTTTGAGCTTGAGCGAACGAATTTATTAGCTTCAATCGAGTGGGCGCACCAAGGGAAATCCTGGGAAATCGTCGCATCCCTAGCGAAAAACTTGGTGAACTTCTTTAATATTTATGCCTACTGGGGTGACTGGGAACAAACACATTTGTTGGCGTTGGAAGCAACACACGCCTTGGAGGAGTCGGTTGACAATTTTGAAGACACCCTTCTTGTGCGCCGCAAAGAAGCTACGACTCTAGCTAATTTAGGTAACGTATACTCACTCTCTAGCGACTGGCAGCATGCAAGTGAATGTTATGAAAAAAGTTTAGGTATCTTCCAAGAACAAGAAAACCGCTTGGACGTTGCCAAGACAATCGGCAACCTTGCTAATGTATACTCACAGGCTGGCAATTGGGCAAAGGCAAGCGACTTTTATCAGCAAAGCTTGAATATGTTTGCCGAGTTAAACGATCACTATGGAGAAGGTCAAACTTTAGCAAATTTAGGTATCCTCTGGGTTAAACAAAATCAAGAAGAAAAGGCGATCGCTCTCTGGCAAGAAGCGTTAGTCAAACTGCCCTCAGATTCGCCTAAGTCTAAACAATTGAAAGAGTGGTTATCCAATACAAAGGTAACTGTTACGTCCAATGCGCCCAGCTCGCGACCAGCAGCTCAACCACCAGTCCCAATAGTCAGAGCTGTGATTGTCGTCATTGCGATCGCGTTGTTCCTAATTTTTCTAATTTACTGAAATTTAAGGATTAATCGGAATTACCATTAACGCCGCAACACGCACTCGTAGCTTGTTAGCCTAGCTAGTATCTAATGCAGTTAGGTCTTCTTGTGTGAAGAAAACGTTGATCGGTATCCCTGTCGCTTTTGCTTTATTCAATATTGTGGCTTACCTAACTGGGTGTAGCAACAAACCAAGTGATGCCAGCCTAGAGAAACTACGCGCCGATGCGATCGCTCAAAATACCGCAATGGTTGCACTCCAAAACAAAAACAAAACGCAAGAAAATTGGCAATTTGTTGTTCAAGGGAAAACCTCAACCGGTAAACCCCTACCCTTAAGCTTGGAAAAACTCGAAGCGCTGGCAAAAACATCAGTTTGGACCAAAGAGCCGCACAATACCACTAATAGTAATCCCAATACAATTTTTCACTTCCGGGGCGTCGCTGTTTCAACACTACTTAAGGAAGTTGGTGTTGCACCCGATGTCACCGATGTCACCTTTATTGCCCACGACGCCTACCGAGTCACAGTCAGCCTAGCCGACCTGCGTCAATACCCGATTATCATTGCCCTAGAGCGCGATAATCAAAAGATTTCTCGCAGCGATGGCGGTCCCTTGTACCTGGTATTTCCCTATAGTCAGTATCCGCAGCTCCAACAACCATATCCTGATCGCTTCTGGGCATTTTACCTCACGGATCTGGTAGTTGGAACAGAGCCGATACGCCTAAAAGTAGGCAAGCGTGTCCTAACTGCCAATGCCCTTGAAAAACTCGAACCCGTTACCCTAGAAGAAACCGTGGGTTATCGACTTGGTTGGCCAGCCGGCAAAGTTAAACTATACGGAGTACGAGTACGTGACGCCCTTAGTGCCGCCGGACTCATTATTCCTCCCGGCGGTGCCGTCATCGTCCGAGGGAAGTCTCCGATTTATCGCGACCCAAATAAACCGATCCAGCTACAGCCATCAGACATTGATCGGTGCAATATTCTGCTTGCAACACACTGGGGTAACGACCGAAAGCCGATCCCCGCGAAGATGGGCGGGCCTGTAACCCTAGCACAGTCTTCTGCTTGTCGAACACAATCCGACGAGCGACGCTGGGTTACTTTTGTAGAGGAGCTTGAAGTTACAAAATAGAGACGAGAGAAGAGGAGAAGAATTTGCCTCTTAATATGGGTTAAAGATCAATCAATTTGAAATTTTGTCCGCATTCAGCTTGCCTTCAACAGCAAGGAATGCATTGACTCACAATTGCCGAACAATTCCTATATTCTTAAAAGTCAGGGTGGAAGAGCATTGCTCCTGAAAAAATCACGCATTCAAAACTCTATGAAGCGAGCTTCCTTCCGCTCAATCCGCATTCGGATTATGACGGCTACCACTTTGCTAATTTTAGTAATTGTTAGTGCCGTAGTGTGGAGATGGGCAAGTAACGAAAGCGAACTCTACCGAGAACAGAAGTGGCAAGAGGCTCAAACCCTTGCTGTAGCTCTATCCAACACCTGGACTAACGAACTGGTAGACCAGAATTGGAGTCAAATTCGCTTAGGGATTAATCTACTCCTAAAAAGTAATAGTGAGTTTGTTTATATTCTGGTTTCCGATGCCCGGTTATCTAACCAAATTATCGCCGCCTTGCCGGAAGATTTTCAGGAGCAGTATGTTCCGGATGTCGTGTCAGCCGATGTCACCAAGGCAGCACTTGCACTATATAACAATAGCCGTGTTGCAGAAACCTTCGTACTCCGAAACATTGAGTTTCCCAAAGGTAAGCTAAGGGCGCGTCGGGGAGAACAAATCATCGAAGTCGCCTCGGACATTCGCAATACCCTAGGTGAAAGAATCGGGACGCTGCGGATTGGACTTTCTCTGCGCCGAGTGAACCGTGCCGTCAACGACGCTGTTAATAAGGCATTACTAGTCGGGGCACTTGGTTGGGCCTTTGGTTTGGTGGGTGCATATATCCTCGCCAATCAATTGACTCACCCGTTGCGACGCCTGCAAATTAGTGCGGCAAAGATTGCTGCCGGAGACTTACAGCATCGCGCTGATATTCGCCGTGCTGATGAAATTGGCGCTTTAGCCGTTGCGTTTAATGATATGGCAACAGCATTACAAACCTCATTTAGCCGACTTCAGAGAACACTGGAATCCTTTGAACGTTTTGTCCCCGAAAAATTTCTCAAGGTTATTGCCTCTGACGGCATTGAGAACATCCAGGTGGGTGTGGCGGCAACTCGCACGATTACGATTTTGTTTGCCGATATTCGGGGCTATACATCGATGTCAGAACAGATGACGCCCTTAGAAACCTTTGCATTATTGAATGATTATCTTGCTTGTATGGGGCAAGTAATTAATGATGCAGGTGGCTTTATTGACAAATATATTGGTGATGCAATTATGGCACTATTTGAAGATGAGGCAACGGGCAGCGCTTTGCGGGCTGCATTGGCAATGCAGCAGGCACTCAAAACCTTTAATGAGGAACGTCAGCGTAAAGCCCAACCAACAGTTAATATCGGTGTCGGGATTCATCGCGGTGATGTGGTAATGGGGACTGTGGGCTTCACCTCACGCATTGAGTCTACGGTAATCGGAGATCCGGTAAATGTGGCAGCAAGAGTTGAAGGTTTGACACGAAAATATAATCGGACGGTGTTAGTAACTGAGTCAGTTGTAGCAGCACTAAAATATCCAGAAGATTTTGAATTGCGCTTGGTTGATGATGCGGTGAAGGTTAAAGGGAAGGATGAACCCGTCGCGATTTATGAGTTGATTGGTTAGTGGTTGGCAATATATGGGGCGTTTTAATTGGATGGAATACAGGGTAGGGGCGCGACATATCGTGCCCCGACAATTCACGAATACCAAATGGTATTAATCTGCACCTTCAATCGGAGCAAATCCTTGACGCTGGATATTCTCAGTAATCGTGCGAGGTTCCAAAAATTGTAATAAATAATCGGGACCACCCGCCTTTGAACCCACACCAGACATCTTAAAACCACCAAAAGGTTGCCGTGAGACAATCGCTCCTGTAGTCGTGCGGTTAATGTAAAGATTACCCACCTCAAACTCTGCCATCGCCTGTTCGATATGGGAAGGCGTGCGAGAATACAATCCTCCCGTCAGTGCAAAGTTCGTGCCATTGGCAATATCTAGCGCCTCTTGGAAATCCTTCGCCCGAATTACCGCGACAACGGGACCAAAAATCTCTTCCTGGGCAATTGTTGCATCAGGTGAAACTTCGCTAAAGATCACCGGACCAATAAAATAACCTGTATCCGGTGCTGGCATTTCCAAAGCGACTTGTGCTTCAGTACGCCCTTTCTCGATATACTCCCGGATGCGGTTTCTGGCATTAGCATCAACTACAGGTCCGACTTGGGTACTGGGTGCTTCTGCTATGCCAATATTAAGCGATCGCGTTGCTTCCACCAAACGCTCCACAAAGGCATCATACACAGGTGACAACACAATCACCCGCGAACAAGCTGAACATTTCTGCCCACTATAACCAAACGCCGACTGCACCACACCGACAACCGCTTGATCCAAATCAGCACTTTCATCGACAATAATCCCATTCTTGCCGCCCATCTCTGCAATCACGCGCTTGAGATGCTTCTGCCCCGGTTGAACAATTGCCGCTTCTGCATATATCCGGCAACCCACCTCTTGGGAACCGGTAAAGGCAATCAGATGAACATCCGGATGCTTCACCATATGCGCCCCAACGGTTGAACCCTTACTTGGCACATATTGAAACACGCCCTTGGGTATTCCTGCCTCAATTAAAATCTCGGCAATTTTCGCGGCAATTACCGAAGAAACTTCCGCCGGTTTAAGTAAAGCACAATTCCCCGCCGCCAGTGCCGCCACTGTCATCCCTGTAGCAATTGCAATCGGGAAATTCCAAGGCGAAATGACAACAACTATGCCGCGCCCTTGGTAGATATAGCGATTATTTTCCCCCGCGACATCATAATTATGCCCCTGATCCAGCCGTTCCATTTCATCAGCATAATACCGACAAAAGTCGATCGCTTCACTCACTTCGCCATCTGCTTCTCGCAACGCTTTCCCGACTTCCAAAACCACCCAGGCGCATAACTCTGCCCGACGTTGTTCCATCAATTCTGCGGCTTTTCGCAACACACCCGCCCGTTGCCGTACTGGTGTCCGTCGCCAAGCTGGGAATGCCGCCTTTGCTGCTTGCAGTGCCAGATCAGCTTGTTCAATCGAGAGCAGTCCAATCCTCCCAATAATTTCACTCTCGTTAGATGGATTAACCGAATCAACAGTTACCTCAGTAGTGACATATTCCCCATTCACCAACGGTAAATAAGTCTTACCCAGTTGTTGCCGTACCGTTTGTAACGCTTGTTGTGCTTCCTGCCGTGCCTTCACGTCTGCATAATCCGTATCCGCCGCATTTGGGAACCCCCCATTTCCCATTATTAAGGTGGGAGAATTATCTCCTCCCTTTTCTAAGGGGAGGTTAGGAGGGGTATTGACAACAGGCGGCGCCAACAATTCCTCAATCGGTCGATCTTCCAAACTTTGCCGCAAAAACGAACTATTTGCCGTATTTTCCAACAAACGCCGAATTAAGTAAGCCATCCCTGGCAGCAACTCGCCATAAGGCGCATAAACCCGCACCCGATGCCCTCGTTTCACCAACGCTTTCGCTAATTGATCGCCCATGCCATACAAGACTTGCATTTCAAAGCGACGGCGGGGAATATTCAGCGTTTCAGCGATCGCTATTGCTAATGCTTGCGACCTTACATTATGACTGCCTATTGCTGAATAAATATACTCGTGATTTTCCAGCATCAACTGTGTCATCCGCTCAAAATTGGCATCAGTTGCGGATTTTTCGTTATAAACTGGCTGCTGCCAATCTTTTTGTTCTGCCTTAATTGTCTCCTGATCCCAGTAAGCGCCTTTCACTAAGCGCACCGTAACAGGATTTCCACGCTGTTTCGCCCAGTCAATCACCCCACGCAAGTCTTGCTCACTATCCCGCAGATATGCTTGCAAAGTCATGCCAATATCTGTGCGGGAACGAAACTCTTCTTCCATCAATAATTGCTTGAGGATGCTGAGGGTGAGGTCTTTATAGGTGTACTGTTCCATGTCAAAGTGAACCGCTGCACCTAGTTCTTTGGCGCGGCGTAATAGAGTGCGAATGCGATCGCTTACTCTTTCGGTGCTCCCCGCCGCATCCAAGGGGTCGAACTGCGAATAAAATGCCGTCAACTTGACAGAAACCTGAATTCGTGGTATCGCTTCACCATCTGCAACATCAATTTCCTCAACCGCTGACCACTTTTTCGCTTCATCGGTCAACTCTTCCATCAATTCCAAGTAACGATTGAGGTAAGATTGCGCCTCGGCTTCCGTAATCACGGCTTCACCCAATAAATCCAGAGTGAATGCCATCTTTTCTTTCCGCAAGCGCTCAATCGTCTTAATTACTTGTTTAGTTGTTTCGCCTGCAATATACTTATGAGCTAAGGTTTCAACGGCAGTAGAAACCGTGGTGGCGGCGACTTGCCCTGGCATTGAGTCAGCTTGAGCAAAATTGAGCATTCCTTTGAGCGCAGATGGTAATTCCACCGACTCATCACTCAAATATTCCTGCATATGACGGGCAATTTCCGGTTTGCTACGCAGAGCTGGTAAAGTGTCAATAAACCGAAACAATTGCGCCCGTAAACCAGGGTTAGCCATCGCCCAATCGAGTAACTTATCATCCCAGCGCATTTGCTCGCGCATCTTACCGAAAAAGGAGCGTTTGCTCTCCTGAGTGGCGGCTAGGAGTTGCTTTGCGATTTCCTGAGTTTTGGTTTCGTAGGTGCTTTTCTGAATTTGTACAACCACAGATGGCAGACTCCTATTCTCGGCAAGGACAATGGTTCTCAAACCCTTTAGTATAACAGATTAGGATGATTTATCTAAAATTATCGGGTAGGGACACGGTATAAAATCTCCTACCAAGAAGGGTAAAACCCTGAAAACATTTGTTTAGCCTAGAGCAAGCCAAGAAAAGCCTCTAGATCTGTGGAGATTTATTTATGGTGAAAAAATTTTCAGTATTTTTATCACGACAGAGAAAGAAACTGCATAGGTTAAAGGCGCACAGATGTATGACCTGACAAATGGTACTTTACAGATCAATTTACGGTAAGTCCTGTTTATCCAAGAAGTCTATTGAACCTCACCTACTTTAGATAACTTCAGGTTCTAGAATCCTATGATGTCTCGACGATGCTTGGCTTTGAGCCTATTAACAATCCTGACTTTACTTGCCCACGAGCAGCCTGCTGTCGATTGACAACGGCTGTTGCTTGGAGTAACGGCAGTCTCTCAGCTAACCAACGTCAGATAGCGATCGCTGAATTCACTAAAGTTCTGAATATCATGCAGGCTCCTAATGCTCGGTTTAACCGGGAACCAGTCGAGCGCGTCCGCAATGGACTCGCTACCCTTAGAGGCGTTAGGTCCTAGTTTGCACGACGTACATCAGGCGTCCGAACTTTTAAGCGATCGCCTCAACCTTACCCTACGACTCCTCCACACCAAAAATAACAATCATTTGAGCCGCCGGAATCAGTCGCGTAAAATCGGCAAAGACAACGGACTGGCTTCTTGCGTTAAATGCGATCGCCCAACAAAATTACTTGCTCACAGCTTTAAAATAAAATAGCCATAAACCATAGCCCATTTTGAATTTAAATGTGAATCGATAGCGATACCTCCTGATCAGGAAGGCTGGCTAAAAACCCAAGGGATGAAAGCCAGGGAAAGGAGTCCCTGGCTGGTTTGGCGGATTTAAAATACCAGCACGCCCTATGAAGTCGCTCCTGGCAATTCTCCCGTACGAACCGAGATCGTACTCGTCTGCCTATCTCGCTGTACCTTCACCTGTAAGGACTGATTCACGCCGCTATTTTCAACGATACGCTGCAACTGGTCAGCCGTAGTTACTGCTTGTCCGTTGATTTCCATGACGACATCGCCGCGACGCATCCCCGATGCGGCAGCAGGTGTATTCGGCAATACTTGTGCCACTAAGACGCCATTCACTTCTGGTACCATAAAAGGCGAGTTGGGGTCTTGATTATTCTCCGCCGCTAGCTGAGGCGTTAGGGTGATCATCCGAATGCCAAGATAGGGATGCTGGATTTTTTCACCCCGTGCCAACTGACTGGAAATTCCTTTTGCCTGGTTGACGGGAATTGCAAACCCAATCCCCATCGCATCAGGACGGATCGCGGTGTTAATGCCAATCACGTCTCCTTGTGAGTTTAACAACGGGCCACCGGAGTTACCGGGGTTAATTGCGGCATCGGTTTGGATAAAGTCTAAGCGTTTGTCGGGAATGCCAACTTGAGCGCTAGAACGTTGCAAGGTGCTGACAATTCCCAAGGTAACGGTATTATCCAATCCTAAAGGATTGCCAACCGCGATCGCCCAATCTCCCACCTTTACTTGATTAGAATCTCCCAGAGGTGCAGTTGGCAAATCTTTGCCGTCAATTTTGACAACGGCTAAATCGGTCACTTCATCAGCACCTTGTACCTGTCCTTGAAAAGTGCGTCCATCCTTGAGGAGAACTGTCACCTTATCCGCCTGATCAACCACATGGGCATTTGTCAGAATAATCCCACTCCGGTCAATGATAAAGCCTGAACCTTGACCGCGCAGGTGTCGTTCTTGGGGAAGCTGGGAGAATGCATCATTACCAAAAAAGCGTCGGAATGCCGGGTCTTCAAAAAGTGGATCGATGCGGCGTGTAATAGTACGCTCGGTATCAATCCGCACTACGGCAGGTCCGACGCGATCAACTGCCGCCGTTACAAAACTACTAGGATTCGCCATGTTTGGTATACTCGACCGTTGAGCCAGGGTTGTTGGTACAGAACCCGCTTGAGAAGGCAACACGGGATAAGCGCCAACCGCGAGAATCGCTCCCAAAACGATCGCGAGTAGATAAGTGCTGCTTTGGCGTAGGGCAAGGAAAAACTTTTTTAGTTGCATAACCTCAGTTTTGAGCATGGCAAAGGGTCTAACGAGAAGCTTAATAATAGTTAATTCGTTGTTACAAGCATCTCTATAGATATTGTTACAGTTCTATGATATTGACAGAATGGAAACCGGAGACTTTTGGAAGATGGAGACGTCTGCTCTACACTAGGATGGGGAGTATAACGAACCAAAACCTGTGCCCAAGTCATGATTGGAACTGACCCATTGACTAATGAAACTTTTGCCGTGTCAGGGCAAAACGAGTATCCCCTCAATCGGGATATGAATCACAGCCAGACTGAACATCCTCATGATGAGGGAATATCTACTCATCGCCATGTTCATGATGAAGAGTCTCTGCGGCGAATTGTCAATCGGCTTTCTCGAATTGAAGGTCATATCCGTGGAATCAAGACGATGGTGCAAGAAAGTCGTCCCTGTCCTGATGTTTTGGTACAAGTTGCCGCTGTTCGGGGCGCACTGGATCGAGTGGCTCGGATTATTTTGGATGAACACTTAACTCAATGTATTGGACGCGCTGCCCAAGAAGGCAATATTGAGGAGGAATTGGAAGCGTTGAAAGCAGCATTGGATCGATTTTTGCCATAATGTTTCTTAAGATATTTTCCAAGAATAATTACTTGAGCAATCTGTAGATGGTGCTAGAACCGCCATAGGAACCATCAAAATCTGTATCAGATTCCCAGACAAATCTAGCCCGCGAAGAGGAGTTAGACAAAACTGTCGCACAACCCTGATCGAGTCCAATGCCGATGTGTGCTTCTCCGTGGGCAATAACTAAGTCTCCTGGTTTCGCTTCGTTGCCTTGAATTAACTGACCGCGACCACCTTTAAGGTCATCGACTAATGACGGGACATAGTTAGGATTTTCCCCCAAAGGTGCTATTCCGGCTTTCTGTAAAACGCGGTTAATCGACCAGGCACAAGCATTATTGCCACCATCAGGACCTTCAGCGGTACTCATTCCCCGAAGATTAATGGCAGCATTTGCGATCGCACTATTGAGTTGTCCGGGGGACAGGTTGTCGGTTGTTGCCGTTACGACTGGTTTGGCGGCAACTGTCGGTGGATAACGCTTAAATAAATCATCGCCGGGAATTACAGTTGCCTGAAAAATGTAATCTCGATTCTTGATATATCGAGGGTCTTGTTTGCAGAGTGCCATGAATTGCCGATGTCCCTCACGAGTGCGTCCCACCAAGCTGCCTGCACTCGATGCGCCGATATCGCTGGTTGGAGAGTCTGCACCCCAGGTTTGATTGATGCCAAAGTAACCCGTGTCTATGCGATCGCCTATTCTTAAACCATCTTTGTTCAAATCCCGGTAAACCGTCACTGAACCCCCCGTCTGAATTAAGGCTTCGTGAGGATCGGCTTGATTGTGGGTTCCTACCTGCCAAGATTGATATTGACCAAAGGCAATCCGCGCGACGCCTGATAAATTTAAAGGTTGGAGCGTATAATATCGCCCTGGTTCAGTTGTCGCTTCCCATGCGCCGAGAATTTCTGGAGTGCCTTTTTTAAACTCAATTACTAATCGAGCATCATTCCAAACGTTGAAGGTATCATCGTTGAGTTTTCCCTCAGGATACATCCCTTCTACGTAAATGATATTTTTTTCACCAACTCCCCGGTCAATTTTATACTTCTTTTCTTCGCAGTAGGCAATGATGCATTGGGCTAGGGTAAGGGATTTAGCGATCGGAGGTTGGGGCATGGCTACAGCTTGCGGTGTCTTCAAATAGCGATTCCTGACGAATTAATTATAGATACTGTTAGGAGCAGGGCTTAGAGGGGCACTCGCCTATTGACATGATTCCAGTAATCTGCAGGTGCGGCTACCAAGACGACTTTCCGCTTACAGCAGTTTTCAACTCAAGCAAGGTAGAGAGAATGGGTAAGGGCGGGTTTTGGAGAGCAATGAGTTGGTATGAATAGAAGCGTGAAGCT
>CADCTM010000222.1 GCA_902805485.1 uncultured Coleofasciculus sp.
GGTGGCGTGGAGGCTCACCTAATAAAATAATGGGAGTAAAGCCACGCCATCTTCACGCTTTGTTTTCGGTTTCTTGTTGATGATTAGGAGCTTTTGAACATAAATCAGAAAAACTCGAACAGAAACTCAGATTTAGCAAAGTAATCGACCGTTGATGAAAATTATCACAGACTGCGCGAACAATCGTGATTGCAGCTTAGAACCAACTGTTGTGTTAAACAGTCGTGATATCTTTTTCTTTTTCAGCTAGAACTTCATCAACTTTGGCGGCATACTTATCCGTCAGCTTTTGAATTTTATCCTGGAGGTCTCGCGCTTCATCTTCAGGAATTTCGCTATTTTTTTCCTGTTTCCGAACCGAGTCAACGGCGTCACGGCGGATATTCCGAATCGAGACTTTTCCTTCTTCGGCAAATTTTGCCGCCAGTTTGACAAATTCTTTACGGCGATCGCTTGTCAACTGCGGAATGTTCAACCGAATAATCTGACCATCGTTACTTGGGGTTAAACCGAGATCTGAGAGGGAAATTGCCTTCTCGATCGCGTTCAGACTGGTCTTATCAAACGGTTGAATTGTAATCGTACTAGCATCTGGCGTGTTGATACTTGCCAGAGACTTCAGCGGTGTTGGACTGCCATAATACTCAACCACTATCCGGTCGAGAAGACTGGTATTAGCACGACCGGTGCGAATGGTATTAAACGAGCGTTGAGTTGCCTCAACCGCCTTCTGCATATGGCTTTCGATATCAGCTAACTTCACAAGAACCTCCCACAATTGTTCCTACAGTTTCTCCTTTAACAGCACGGTGGATGTTACCCCGCCCTGTAAGATCAAATACCATGATCGGGATATTATTCTCTTTACATAATGCGATCGCAGTACTGTCCATGACTCGCAAATCGTGAGCAAGGACATAATTGTAGGTGAGGCTCACAAAGCGGCGGGCGTTAGGATTCAGGTGCGGGTCACTATCATAAATCCCATCAACTTTGGTTGCCTTAAAAATCACCTCAGCATCGATTTCTGCCGCTCTTAAGGCAGCGGTTGTATCGGTGGTAAAGAAGGGATTTCCTGAACCGGCACCAAAAATTACCACTCGTCCTTTTTCGAGATGACGGATCGCCCGACGCCGAATATAGGGTTCTGCCACTTCTTGCATCGCGATCGCGGTTTGCACTCGCGTGGGTATCCCAATTTGCTCTAAGGCATCTTGTAGCGTCATCGCATTCATGACTGTGGCAATCATGCCAATATAATCAGCGGTTGCCCGATCCATGCCTGCTGCTGACGCCTTAAGACCTCGAAAGATATTGCCGCCACCGACGACAATTGCCATTTGGACGCCATCACCTGTAACCTCTGCCACTTGTGCCGCGATTTCGTGAACGATTCCGGGGTCAATGCCGTAGCCTAAGTCGCCCATCAAGGCTTCACCGCTCAACTTTAGTAAAACCCGTCGGTATTTTGTCCCCATGCTACGACTCTTTTTCCTCAAATTGCCATCCACATAAGATAACAGCACAACGGTTTTTATGTCTCTATTGCCAATGAAAGAAAAATGTATTATCCGGTGAACTCTGCTATCTTAGACACGATGATGCGACTACTGCCGCCATTTCAGAGGGCTGCCAATTGCCTCGGTCGATTTTAGGGAAATCTCTTCGCCCGCCAAAAGAGATGCGATCGCCTTTTCCAAATAACTCACCTGTACGGCTTTGGGATTTTCGGGATTATCGTCAATTGCCCCGTGATAACGCAGAATTCCTTGCTGATCGACCAGAAAGGTTTCCGGTGTCTTGTTTGCGCCAAAACTATGCGCTACATCCTGAGTTGCATCCCAAAGATAAGGAAAATTTAGCTGACTTTGTAAGGCAAAGTCTTTCATGTTTTTCAAGCTTTGTTCATGATATCGATTCGCATAATTGGCATTAATCCCAACTAGGGTAAATCCCTGCTTCTCAAACTGAGTTTGAAGCTGTTTCAGCCTTTCGATATACGACAAGACATAGGGAGAGTCGTTGCACAAAAAAACAACCCCAATGCCTCTCCAGCGCTGTAGGTAACGCCAGAGGTGGTGAACTTGCTCATCAATTCCTGGCAGCTCAAAATCTGGAGCATAACTGCCAATGGGAGTAGTGGTCTTTTCTACGAGACTCATACGGCTTGCTCTTGTGAGTATTAATTTTTTTCCACCCAACCCATTCGAGGTAATGGTTGTAAGATGCCGATTACCCGTCCTGTTCCTTATCCAATCTCACCCAACTTTTTGCTGTGGCTTGATAGCCAATTAACTTATAAACGAGTTTGGCGGCGGTAAATTGAGAAACTACAGAATCAACAACTGGTGCGAGTTCCATAACGTCGCAGCCGATGACTTGATGTGTTTCAAAGACACGCCGTAAAAAGGTGGTGAGGGCGTACCAGTTCAAGCCACCTGGTTCGGGGGTGCCAACGCCGGGGATAAGAGTGGGGTCTAGTCCATCTAGATCAATCGTAATAAATACTCGTTCGGTTGGGATCGCTGCGATCGCTTTTTCCATCCAATCAGGATCTTTGGCAATTTCCCTCGCCCAAATTACAGGGATTGATTTTGCTTTAATTAAGTCTGCTTCTTCTTGACAAACCGCACGAATTGCGATTGGTAATGTCGGCAATCCCATATCCAATACTCGACGCATTACACAAGCATGGTTATGAATCGAGCCTTCATATTCATGACGCATATCACCATGAGCGTCGATTTGAATCACGGTAAAGGGTTCTGGTGAGGCGTCCCGGTATGCCTGGACAATTCCAGTCGTGATACTATGCTCCCCACCGAGTGAAATGACAAACTTGTCATCTTGAATCAGTTGGGATACTGTTTCGCGAGTAACCTGTAACATCTGTTCTGAGGTTACAACTTGACCATTGCGGGTGTCGGCAATTTGGGGATGAGTATAAATCTGTGCCGCCCAACAAATTTCGCCATCAAGTTCGTCGTCATAGTATTCCAACTGCACAGACGCCTCTAGGAGGTCATCTGGACCATTTTCACAGCCTTTGCGGTAAGTTGTCGTCGCTTCGTAAGGAATCGGCAGGATGACGACGCGCGACGCTTCGTAGTTCGATTTAATTTCAGAACCGAGGAAAGGTTGAACTGTAGTAGAGGTTTGCACCAACATTGGAGGAAATACGCTCTTTGAAAAAGAATTTGCAGAATTAATTGTGACACAATCATCAGATGTCAGTGGCAAGGAAAAAAGTTGAGCCAACTGACGACAAGTGCAGATTCAGTCAGTTGTCCCATCTCAGCAGCAAGTCGCTCGTAGTCTGCTTTTTCAGCAGTCAGGTAAGCTTCAATTTCTTCTTTGTTGGCATGGTAATAGGTCAAAGCTGCATAAACCTGAGCCAAAGTTCAGATTACCCATCCGCTCGACAATTTCTTCTGCATTTAGTCCCATTTTGTACCAAGCTGCAATCCGCCCAACAGAAACCCTGGTGTCAGCAATCCGAGGACGACCGCCGCAAATTCCCGGTGTGTGGACAATCAGTGTGCCAATGTCTGTAAGAGATTACATAAACTTTACTTGAAGAGCGTTCTGCTCTGAGCATAGCCAAGCAAGGTGAAACTCCTTTCTGCACAGGCTGGGAAACGGAGCAGGCTAACTTTACCGTTAGCCTGCGCTCATTACACATGTCTAAATAAATCGCAACAGAATAAAGCTGAACAACCTTATCTAGCAATACTTAGCTGACTGTT
>CADCTM010000223.1:0-3371 GCA_902805485.1 uncultured Coleofasciculus sp.
ACGGAACGAAGTCATTTTAAAGCGATTAACTCTCATGGTTTTAATTAGGCTGATTGCACGGGGATGATGCCTTGGTCAAACACTTGGTTATCTGTGCCGATACCCTTGATGATAATGCGATCGCTATACACCTCATAAGCCGCAAAACTTAGTCGCTCTACAGAATACGCCGTCCATTGCGATTTCCCCACAGGACGAGTCCCCGCCCCCGCACCACAAATCACGTAAGTTGTACCCTTAAGAGATTGACTACGCTCATAATGATGGTCGTGACCGTTAATATACAGAGGCACGCCATGCTTTTGAAAAATCGGCGATAACATATCAATAAACGCTTTATTCATCCCATACACACCCGATGAATAAATCTGATGATGCCCAAAGACAATTTTCCAAGGCGCATTACTACGACTAAGTTCTTGTTCTAACCAAGGTAATTGCACTTTCCAGTCGGCATTATTGTTAGTATCCAAGGCAAAAAATTGCACCTCGCCCCGCCGAAACGTATAGTAACGCCCAGACATATTAAAACCTGCATACTTAACTTGAGGATCGCCATTATCGGTGCGGATGTCATGGTTCCCCAGGCAAGCTTGAAATTTGACGCCTTGTTTTAATAAAGGTTGATAAGGCTGCTCAAATACGGCAGAAATTTTTGCCATCTCGCCATTGTTATAAATATTGTCCCCGGCGAGGACGACCAAATCGTAGGGATTTTGCTGATGATAGCGAGTCATCGCCTCCGCTACAGCATATTGCTCTCTAGTCCCCGTGCCTGTATCGGCGACAGAGACAAAGCGTAGTAAGGGTTGCTCTGTGTCTGATTTTGCGGAAGTTGGTGATGATGCAGGTTTCGGCGTGTTGGCAGCACTGATGTTAGAACTTTCTGCCATCTTGTTACCGAAGATTTTGGCGAAAATAGCGATACCTAAGCCACTGAGGCTACTGAAAATCAGAAATTGACGGCGATTCATGCTCATGGATGTTTGGTTTTGAAAGAAAAGAACAGTTATTAAGTTTTATACCGAGGGCAAGGTAGATAGAAATGATAGATTTGTGCTGTAGTGGCAGCTTCCCGTAAGAATCTATCGCATTTGTGCAGATTGGTGCTGCCTAGGAGGGAGGATTAATGTCAGAACAACAGCCGCCTGAATCAATGTCTGAACCGGAAATACCGGAAGTCACGCCAGAAGCAACCCGCAAGACGACTCAACCCACGAAAAAGCGATCGCCATCGTTTTTGAAGTCTCAGAGTATCAACGCTCTACGAGGCACAATTGGAGTGTTAGAAGGCATCGTGGAGAAGTTGGAGGCAGAACCCGCTAGGGAATTTCCCTCATCTGCCACGCCTTCTATAACGACGACAGCAACACAAGAACCAATGTTGCCCGGTTCGGTTGAGGATACTCCAACGGTTGCGCCCATACCAGCCCCAACGAAGCCAAAAATAATCGATCGCATTCTTCCCAGTTTTGGCAAGGTTGAAACGTTTTGGGATGGGACGTTGGCAAAAATTCGTTCTCTACTTCCTAACACTTGGAGTGAAAAGTTATCAGATTGGGCATTAACAAGTGCGATCGCTGGTATTATTGTGCTGCTTTTGTGGACAACCGTCGCACTTCTACCAGAAACTGAGACGCAATTGGCAAAAGAGCCTCCCAATACCATTGAAGCACCAGCGGAATTAAAAGCGCCTGAACCTCCACAACCTGTGGAAATTGAAGCACCGCCCGCACCGGAACTTACTCCAGAGCAAAGTCTGATTGCTGGGATTCAAAATCAAGTGGCTGAAATTACGGATAAGTATGGCAATGGACTAATTCAGTCAATTGAGGCGAATTTTGAGGCGAGTCGTCTGCTCATTAAAGTCAATAATGGCTGGTACGATCTCAAGGAGTCTCAGCAGAACAATTTAGCTGATGAAATCCTCCGTCGCTCTAATGATTTGGATTTTAGCCGATTACAAATCACTGACGCCAAAGGTAGCCTATTGGCTCGTAGTCCCGTCGTTGGGTCGAAGATGGTAATTTTGAAGCGGCAGGAATTAGCGGCGAATCTTTGACACTTTTGGGGGGGATTTCCGGGTTGGCTTTCCCCACCCTAACGACTGATTTAACACAGGCGATCGCTTTTTTCCACTTTCACATTCGTCCGCAAAGAATCTGCCATCCATCGGGACTAAAAGCAACTGCAAAACTGCATTGTGTCCTGATCGGTTAGATTCAACAACGCCACCTGCCAAATTACGCCGCTGATGACATTGACTGTGATGAAACTACGGTTCTGTAATAATTTTGTAACTGACGTGTCGCCGCCGCCCAGCCCCAGCGCTCGGCTTCGGTTCTAGCATTTTGCCGCAGGGTTTCCCGTTCGTTTTGTTGTTGTAGGAGGCGCACCGTTGCCGCGATCGCACCTTGTTCATCTGTCGGCTCAAATAAGTAGCCATTGACGCCATCTGTGACAATATCCGGAATTCCACCGGATCGCGCCGCCACCACCGGACAACCCGCCGCCATCGCCTCTAGAAGTACTAATCCGAGGGTTTCTGTCCGTGAGGGAAACACAAAAGCATCCGCCGAGGCAAACGCCGCACCCAATTCTGTACCTGTGAGATAACCGACAAAATGAGTCGGCGTCCCTTCAAAATGCTTTTGGAGCGCACTACGATTTGGTCCATCCCCAACTAACGCTAAACGGGCATTAGGAATGGCGGCGAGGACAGGTTTAATGCGGTCAATTTCCTTTTCAGCACCCAAGCGCCCAACGTAGAGGAGGAGAGGACTTTCAGGGTTTCCTTGGGAAAGATGCGATCGCATTTCCAACGATGCTAAACCAGGATGAAACGTCTCTGTATCCACGCCTCGTTGCCACAAGTCCAAGCGTTCGATGCCATGTATCCGCAATTCCTCAACCATCACCGTTGAGGTACACAAATTCAACTGCGCCTGATTATGACTTGCCTTAATTAACTCCCACATCACTGGTTCCAACATCCCCAGTCCGTAATGTTGCAGGTATTGAGGTAAGTGAGTATGATAAGACGCCACTAAAGGAATTTGCATCATTTTTGCATAATACAAACCCGCTAATCCTAATACTGCTGGATTAACCACATGAATTAAATCCGGCTCAAATTCCTCCAAAGCAACACCAATTGAAGGTCTTGGTAGTGCCAGCTTTAACTCAGGATATAGCGGCAGAGGAAAACCCGAAACGCCATAAATTTTCGCGCCTTTATATTCAGTTAAACCACCATCCGGCGAGACAACTAAAACTTGGTCGCCATTACGCTGTAAATGTTCTACGGTGTGACGCAGGCGCGTAACAATGCCATCAACTTTGGGTAAAAAAGTTTCAGTAAATAAAGCAAT
>CADCTM010000223.1:3381-3745 GCA_902805485.1 uncultured Coleofasciculus sp.
CCTGAATACCAATGGATAAAATGACTCCACCTAAAAGTAATCCCACTCCTTCGGCAAAGCAGTTAATCCGATGAATATCCTGAGCTGTTTCGGCGATTAATACATCTTTCATCGTTGAGGAGGGAGATTTAATCACTTGACGGTAGCGCTGATAAGCTGTATCTAAAGCAGCCCCTTCAGGAATTAAGTAGTAGGCACTAATCGCCGAAGCCGATAACCCTAGTAGAACAACACAAACTAGGAGGATAAGCTGTCGTATTCTACACTACCGTCAGACCCAACAATTTAGTTTTTTCTTCCTTGATTTAATCAAAATTTTGACTTATCGACCCCAAGAAACTTTCGGTAGGATTTGATTTTTATC
>CADCTM010000224.1 GCA_902805485.1 uncultured Coleofasciculus sp.
ATCTTTCGCTGTGTGATATCGTGAGTGCTACCTAGAATTTGGTAAATTTCCCCTCGTTCATCTAGCAGGGGAACATAAGTGACAACGAAGGTGATTTTACCGATTGTTGGTAAAGGAATAGTGCATTCTGCTGTTTGTAAGGTTCGTGTTTCCACAGCCTTAAGCAGATGTGGTAGATACGGATCTGTAATCTCTGGTGGGTGAATCTCCTCATCCGTGTGACCGAGCAGTGCCGACTCCGGCAATCCACCGAGCTTAATTCCGTGTGCATTAACAAACTGGAATCGCCGATTAGCATCGTAGATAACAAACGTACTAGGGAATTGATCGACAGCTAGCCGGAATCGCAGCAAAAGACTCTTGTAGCTGCTTTGCCATTTTGTTAAAAGATTGAGCCAGAAGCTCCAGTTCATCTATGCCCTCCGGCTCAACTTTTTGGTCTAATTGACCACTGGCGATTGCTCTAGATGCTTTGCTCAAACGGAGAATTGAACGGCTAATCCAGCGGGCAGTAAGGATTCCCACAACGCTAGCTAGCACCAATGCCAAAAGACATAGCAGGATAGTGGTACGGGTGTTAGCATTAATTCGATTCATGAAATCGTCTTCTGGAACGACCACCACAATTAGCCAATCCAACCCATGAGTGTCAGCAAAGGGAGTCACCTGTAGGAATTGCCGCTTGCCATCAATTTTAAAGTCGATCTGCTGACTGCCATGAATTCGGCGAAGGTCGCCAAAGTGTTTTATCAAATACTGGGCTGTGAGACGAGTTAAACGGTTGCTGCTGTGGATCGCCTGAAGGCGGCTCCGTTTCTCCTCTCCTCCTTCCTTGCTAATGGTAAAGGGCTTCTGAAGCCTTGAACAGGCGACTAAGTCTCCGGAGCGCTCCATGATAAATGTCTGCCCAGAGCGACCAATTTTCAGCTCGTCCAAAAAGTCGCCAATTTGCGAGAGGGATAGTGTCGCATGGGTGACTCCAAGCAAGGTGCCTGTCTTGTTGTCGTAGAAAGGTCGGGCAGCACTGATAGCTAGTGAGTCTGAGGAAAAATATGGGTAAATCTCAGTCCAAGTCAGCTTACCTGTTTTCACAGCAGCTTTATACCAGGGGCGAGTTCGAGGATCGAAGGTTTTTTTAACCTGAATTAGTTTGGCGCGATTCCCTTCATTATCCGTGGTATAGGTATGATAATTACTGCCGGTAGACTTGTCTACGACTCGAATCACCAGCGTATCATCATCAAGGCGGTCAACTGACCGAATTTTTCCCTCTTCATTACCAAAAGCGATGGGACGAAGAGACTTAAACAACTGCATTTGGTGCCAGAAGTGCCGTTCTAAGCTGCCTGAGTCCTGTAAATTCAACTCACCCAAACGAACGGCATCAGCGTTAATTTGAGTGACTATTTGTGGTGTCTCCATGTAGGTGGTAACACGTTGTAAGATGCGGGCTGTGACTTCATTTCTCAACTGGCTGGCAATGTCATAGACATCTTTTTGGCCGTTGCGTAATGATAGCCATCCTGTTAGCCCCACAGCAGCAAAGATTTGCAGGACGAATGGCACTACTAAGACGAGGTATAGCGGGATTTTTCGCTTGCTTTTTGAAATTGGATGCTCACTTGTTAGCAGCGTCATGGTAAGTCGTTTTAGCTATTAGTGAGAGGGTACGCAGACAAGCACAAATTGGTAGCTAGAACCGACTCTACTACAAGCGATCGCAAGCACTTCGCCAGCATTTGGTGAATCGTTGTGGTTGTTTGATATCTTCTTCTGGCGTCAGCCACTGTTGTCTGTTGTCCTTGCTTGTTGTACCGATATTACTGGGTGAGGCGTCCAGTATGCTCGCGACAATGCAAGTCTTGCAAATAACACCACTGTCAACTCCACACCTCTATTAAATCCAAGACAAACCCTGGTAAAACATCTTCCCCAGACAAAGTAATTGGCTTATCCAATACCTCCACATCCTGACATTGCCGATATATCTCAACCTTCTGATTTTTCCGGTCAATCAACCACCCCAAACGAGCATTATTTGCCATATATTCCCTCATCTTGGCTCGTAGTGTCTTCATACTGTCACTCTCAGAACGTAACTCCAGCACGAAGTCAGGACATATAGGAGCAAAACCCTTTTGCTGTTCCGGAGTTAGTGCATCCCACCTGTCTTGACGCACCCAAGCGGCATCAGGAGAGCGAAAGCTGCCATTGGGAAGGTGAAAACCAGTAGAGGAGTTAAACGTCTTACCGAGTTTAGTCTGACGGTTCCATAACCAGAGTTGTCCTTCCATATCCGAGTTTTTGTTTCCCGTCTCGCTTCCCGTCGGTGGCATAACGATTAATTCTCCTGTCGCATTTCGTTCTAGTTGTAAGTCTCGGTTTGCGATCGCTAATTGAACGAACTCCTCATGAGTAACAGTCAGTGTCACAGAGCAAGGAATATTAACGGCAATAGCGGGCGATGAATTAGCTTGTGTCATAGTTCTGTCCTAGCTAAAAATAAAGAAGCTCTAATTAAGTTGGCGATCGAATATCCGGTAAATTGAAAGCAAGGTGAGCAACAAATCGCCGCAATCGGCCAACGATTCAAGGCAATACACAAAGTCATGATAGATACATCGCATCATCAGGAGAAGGACATCCCCTTGGACATTTTGCAAGCTAAAGCGAAACCCAGCTTCTCTTGGCAAGGGTTTTTCACAGCGCTGATGTTTTTTTATATGTACCTGCCGCTGTTGGTGCTGACATTTTATAGCTTTAATAATTCTGCCTACAGTGCGGGTTGGCAGGGATTTACTTTTAAATGGTATACCCGATTATTTCGCGACACTCGTATCCTTGGAGCGCTGCAAAATAGCTTAACCGTTGCCCTAGTATCAGTCGGCATTTCCGCTGTGTTGGGAACCTTGATGGCGGTAGGTTTGGCGCGTTACCGCTTTCCTGGTAAGACATTGTATCGAGGCGTTGCCTACCTACCCGTGATTGTCCCAGATATTGCGATCGCAGTTGCTACTCTTGTTTTTCTAGCTGTGATTGGCACTCCCCTGAGCCTGTGGACGATTGTAGCGGCTCATGTGGTCTTCTGTCTGGCTTATGTGGCAATTACTGTCTCCTCGCGCATTTCCGCCCTTGATCCGCATTTGGAAGAAGCGGCACTCGATTTAGGCGCAACGCCATTTCAAGCGTTTATTAAAGTCTTGCTACCAGAATTAATGCCAGCAATTATCGCAGGTTGTCTGTTATCTTTTGTCCTGAGTATGGATGATTTTTTGATTGCTAGTTTTACTGCGGGTACCGGTTCAACAACGTTACCGATGGAAATTTTTAGCCGCATTCGTACGGGAGTTAAACCAGATATTAATGCCTTGAGTGTTATCTTGATTTTATTATCAGGAGCAGTTGCTTTTATTGCGGAGTGGATAATCCGTTATCAAGGGGAACAAAAACGGATTAAGTAGTTCGAGACTTTATGGATTTAGGGTATTTGTCAAGCAATGAGATCTCCCCTACATTCCTTAAAAAGGGGGACTAAGACTTGGTTATTCATGCGAGAATCTCCGGGGCAAGAAAACACGCCTTATACAGAATCTTCCTTTCCTTGAGTGCAATGACGACGAGTATTAGGAGAAGCCTTTTGAAACAGTTATTTATAATTTTGCTAATAACATTCAGTATATTTACTATTAGCTTCAGTCCTCCGGCATTTGCCGCCGATACAGCTAATGGCGCGGAAATCTT
>CADCTM010000225.1 GCA_902805485.1 uncultured Coleofasciculus sp.
AACTGAAGTTCCAGCCTAATAGCTCCAGTCCAGTAAAATGGACTGAAATTTTTATTCAGTCGTCTTTAGACGACTTTAGCTATGAGACAGAGGTTTGAACCCCTGGCGGATAATGCAAAAAAGTGCAATATCTCAGTTACATCAAACATCGCTTCAACCAAAATCCCCTCAGCAATACCTGAATAGGTTTTGTTTGAGCTGTATTCAACTTACAAATAATCCTCGCGACCAACTTATCTCACTCAGTCTGCAAAACATCTTTGATAGCATCGTAAGCAGGTTTTGGACGATAAGATTTGTCAAAAATCAGGGGTGCTTCTCCCAGACCCGTCAAGTCACCAATCCAGGTATAACGGTCTGTAAAGCCCCAAGTCGTAAACGCTGTACAAGTTTGAGCCTCAAGACAAGTTTTGAGAAGACCGGCGTAAACCTTTCCTTGTTCCACCAAACGAGAGTCCCAACTGCCAACGCCATCTTGAACTTTTACATCCAATTCCGTGAACTGCACCTCTAAACCTAGTTCACCGAAACGCTTAAAGTTTTTTGCCAAAGATTTCAACTTTGGGGCATAACTCAACCCCAAATGTGCTTGAAAACCGACACCATTTAAGGGTACACCACGCTGTAGCATCCCTCTGACTAAATCATATACGGCATCCGACTTTTGACCCAATTCTTCAGTTGCATAGTCGCAATAAAATAATAAAGCTTGCGGGTCAGCTTCATGAGTCCAACGATAGGCTAAATCAATATATTCAGGACCAATATTCCGCAGCCAAATCGTATCTCGCAACGAACCATCTCGATTAATTGCTTCATTTACCACATCCCAAATATAGACCTGACCTCGATAGCGACCGACTAAAGTTTCGATATGTTCTCGTAAAATTGCAATCCATTCATCGCGGGTAAAATTGCCTTTAGTCACCCAAGGAGGAATTAAATGATGCCATGCTAAAGGATGCCCACGCATTTTCAGGTTATTTGCTTTTGCAAAAGCCATTAAAGCATCAACCTGAGTAAAGTCATAATGACCGCGTGTTGGATGTACGTATTCAAATTTCCAAGCATTTTCTGGCACCATGATATCAAACTCTCGTGTCAGAACAGCACGGTAGTCTGGGTCATTTTGAAGTGGGGCAAAGTCTACTGCCGCACCGATATTAATTCCCCGCTTTTGCGCTAAGGCACGTAGAGAAGTTGAGGAAGTTTCGGAGGCAACTGCGGGTATTGAAGGGATAGCACTTGCCCGAAACAGGATCGAAAAAGTCACCAAAACGACAACAACTAAAGCGAGAACAATCCGGTGTTTCATAAATAGTTTATTGACTATTTGTTATTGCTTGTTTAAGCGAAGCATTTGGGCAAGGCGGAGATTATTACCAAAATGCTTCGATTCAAAGAGTTAGTTGTTTACTATCAACCAGCAACAACACTCTTAAAAACTAATAACAAATATCAGGTTGCTGCTGCTTCCCGTGCCGCTGCGGCTTCGTCAGGATGAATCCCCAAACGTGTAAGATTGAGACGTCCTTTCTGGTCAATTTCTCGCACTTTAACCACTACCTCATCTCCGACAGCAACCTCATCCTCAACTTTGCCAACTCGATAGTCTGCCAGTTGCGAAATGTGGATCATGCCTTCTTTTCCAGGAAGCACCTCGACAAAGGCGCCAATGGGAATAATCCGGGTAACATGACCAACGTAGACATCGCCTTCGTGCAAGCGGCGAGTCATGCCTTGAATGATATTAATTGCCCGTTTTGCTTTTTCGCCTTCAACAGCAGAAACGGTAATCGTCCCATCATCATCAATATCGACCTTAGCGCCCGTTTGCTCGGTAATGCCCTTAATCGTCTTGCCTCCAGGTCCAATGACCAAACCAATCATGTCAGGATCGATCTTCATTGTCAGCAGGCGGGGGGCAAACGGCGACATCTCTGGACGAGGTTTGTCAATTGCCGCTAACATTTTCTCCAAGATGTGGAGTCGTGCCGGTCTTGCTTTGTTAATTGCCTCAGCAATCACCTCCATCGGCAGTCCGGTGATTTTCATGTCCATTTGCAAAGCTGTGATCCCTGTGTCGGTACCAGCAACTTTAAAGTCCATGTCACCTAAGAAGTCTTCGATGCCTTGAATATCGGTAAGGATACGGACTTCTTCGCCTTCTTTAATTAAACCCATTGCTGCACCACTGACTGGTTTCGTAATGGGAACCCCAGCATCCATTAACGCCAAGGTTGAGCCACAAACTGAACCCATCGAGGTTGACCCGTTGGAAGAAAGCACTTCAGAGACGACTCGGAGGACGTAGGGGAAGTCTTCTTGGGGAGGCAGGACGGGCACTAATGCGCGTTCTGCTAGTGCGCCGTGACCGATTTCTCTGCGTCCAGGCGATCGCATTGGTTTGGTTTCGCCGACGGAATAAGGGGGGAAGTTGTAGTGATGGAGATAGCGCTTACCTTCTTCTGGATTCAAGTCATCCAGCTTTTGGGCATCACCAGGGGTTCCCAGGGTGGCTGTGGACAACACTTGAGTTAGTCCTCGGTTGAACAAGCCACTGCCATGAACGCGCCGAGGTAATAAACCAACTTGACACGTAACAGGTCGCACTTCATCAAGTTTACGACCATCGACTCGGACGCCATCTTCAATGATTTGACGACGCATTAGTTCTTTGGTCAAGCTCTTGAAGAATTTGCCAACCGCTTTGCTGTCCTCGGTTGTGGCGACCTTGAGGGGGTCTTCATCGGGCAATTGGGCGATCGCCGAGAGGACAGAAGTTTCCTTAATTTCATCCAAGGACGCATCCCGTGCGTTTTTGTCTTTGTCAAATTTTGTGAGAACTTCCTTAACTTGGGCAGTGGCGCGATCGCGAATAAAGACTTCCAGCGCCTGATTCTCTGCTTCTGGCGCCTCCTCCGTAACGATTTCAATTCCTAACTGTTCAAGCAATTCTCGTTGCGCTTGAATCAAGTCCCGTACGGCTTCGTAGCCAAAATCAATCGCCTCAATAATATCTTGTTCAGGCAGTTGATTCGCGCCCGCTTCCACCATAATCACACCATCGGGGGAACCAGCGACCACCAAATCCAAATCGCCCGCCTCAATTTCTCTGTAAGTTGGGTTGATAATAAAATCATCACCCACTAAACCGACGCGCACCGCTGCCATTGGACCGTAAAAAGGAATCTTCGCTTGCAATACCGCAATTGAAGCCCCCGTTACCGCCAAAACATCTGGTGGCACTTCTTCATCCATTGACAAGGTAGTTGCTACGATTTGAATATCATCTCGCAGCCAACTGGGGAATAAGGGACGCAAGGGACGGTCAATTAGACGGCTTGTCAGGGTCACTTTTTCGGGGGGACGCCCTTCCCGCCGCAGAAATCCACCCGGAATCCGACCGGCGGCGTATAGTCTTTCCTCGTAGTCAACTAATAAGGGAAGAAAATCGATGCCCTCTCTGCCACTAGCGCGTGTCGCTGTCACTAAAACGGCAGTGTCTCCCGACTGAATCAGTACGGAACCACCGGCTTGTGGGGCAAGTAAACCCACCTTGAGTCGAATATCCCGTCCGTCGAAGGATATTGACTTGTCAAACTCTACCATTCGGTACTTTGTCCTTCTTCTATCATGTTCTTTTCTATGTCGCAATCGTAGCACTTCTGTACTATTGCTGGCTTGAGGTTTAGGGCGAATGGGGCGGATTTCAAGTTATCTATCAG
>CADCTM010000226.1 GCA_902805485.1 uncultured Coleofasciculus sp.
GCTGTATTATTGCTGACTTATCTAATGAGCGTGTGTCAGCTAGCAAGGACGATCCGCTCGGCACGACTACATCCCCCAAGCCAACTCCAGTTAGGGGGAATCTCCTCAACTGGGAGATAGTGAACCCAAGCGTTAGCACTTTCATCTTGGTAGATTTGGGTAATTTCTGCGATCGCTTTCTTCCCCCAAGGCGCTGTCAACTGAATTTTATCCCCTGGTTGGAAGCTTTCGCCAGCACTATTCATACTACTAGCAAGCGTCTTGAGGGGCTTGACTTCATGTCGTTGTGGTTTTTTGTCAAACTGCCGACCTTCAGTTGGGGCTTCTTCTGGTGCTACAGGTGCAGTTTCCGCTTGAGGGGCTACAGGTGTCTCGACGGTAGCTTGATGAGTGGGTTGCTCCTCAACGACTTTCTCCGGTTCAACGACTTTCTCCGGTTTAACGACTTTCTCCGATTCAACGACTTTCTCCGATTCAACGTTCACGGGTTCAGGAGTAACGTTGGTATTGAGTGAGCCGAGATGTGTGAGATCGAGTTTACGACGAGATTGTTTTTTAGAAGGCATAAGATGCGTTCGCTTTTTAGTCCTTTGTCATGTTAATCGGGACAAGGTTTGGAAAGAGAAGCAAGCTCAAATGGAAAAACTCATATTTAGAGCTAACTACTGATGCCGATGCTGACCCCACCAAGCCGCCTGACTTGCTTTTCGCCCAAAATTATATAATAGGCTGCCCCTGAAACGGCAAGACTTTTGGCATGAGTTGTCTATGCCTACGACAACAATAACTTAGAAATACAATAGGTTGTTAATGGTAAAAGCGATCGCCCTCTAGGATCACGTCAGATTGTTTTCTCGCTAAACCTCATCTACGACCTTCACTAATCCTTGTCGCACCGCGTAGAGCATCCGCGTAATTAAGTCACACTCGTAGTCAGCACAAGCATTTTCCAAGGGAGCTGTCATCAGCTCATACCAATCGGTAAAGGCGATTTTGTGACTTGAAATTGTTTTTGCAAACATCTCGGTTAGCTGACTGGATAGGAGACAGATTTCATACAAATCATTATCCTGTGTATTCATAGACACCCTCATGGTCAATCCTTGGAAGATCACATAGAAAACTTAACATTTTCCTCCATTTTCAGCAATAGTCAAACCTTAACAAATCACACAGCTTGGTAATCTGGAGATTGTCGAGAGCATCTTTTTTAGGTTAAACAGGAGTGCATTTATGCCCGAAAAGCTAAAGGGCGATCGCGAAGCGGAGCCTCTGGCTCATCGCGTTTTGTGCGGTTCGGCTCGCTTCAGCGCCTTGAGTAATGGCTTAGTGCGCCTAGAATGGTCGGCGCTAAATCAATTTGAAGACGATCCCAGCCTCATCACGGCTACCCCGTCCCAACCCGTGCCATTCAAAGCAATTAACTGGACAGATGATGGCAAACTGCACCTCCATACCGAGTCGCTACAAATCATCTACCATCCCGATAACCAACCCTTCAATGATGCCAACTTGCAAATCAATTGGGCTTGCGGCAAATTATCAGGAACCTGGCTCCCCTCAACCATCGATACCGAAAACCTGGGAGGAACTTTCGCCAGCCTCGACCTGATCCACCGCAATTTTCAACCCACAGATGTGCATCCCGCTTCAGTGGCTCAAAGCTATCCCCAAACTGCCCAATGGCTCTACACTTCCATGAAGGCAGCCCATAAACATTTACGCTCAAAAGGTGAAACCACCTACTTTGAAGAGCCACCCTTATGGTATCTAGATGCTTTCCGCCGTTCGGAACTACCGAACTCAGTCCAGCAGTGCCTCGAACAATGGCAGCATTTTCCGCCAGGATTACTCAGCCGTAACGGTTACACCGTCCTCAATGATTCAACTAGCGCCTTAATTAAAGACGGATGGCTTGCCCAACGCCGCGACGCCGATGCTCAAGATTGGTACTTCTTCGCCTACGGTTTAGACTACGCCCAAGCTTTGCAAGACTTTGTGCAACTTTGTGGGCGTATCCCCATGCTTCCCCGCTGGGCTTTTGGTGTTTGGTTCTCGGTGTACGAGCAGATGGCTGATGCAGATTATCGGCAACTTGTCAACCATTTTGAGCAAGTAGAATTACCCCTGGATATCCTGGTTTTAGATGTAGATTGGCACAAGGCGGGTTGGTGTGGCTGGGACTGGAATCAGGAATTATTTCCAGAACCCAAGGCATTCCTACAGTGGGCGCACGATAAAGGACTTCACATTGGGGCGAATGTTCATATTGAAGGCGTATCCAGCCAATCGAGTCAATTTCAAGCCTTGTGTGAAGCGCGGGGACTTGACTCCAATGCGGTTAAAGCGGGTTCGGTTTTTGCCGTTAAGAATCCAACAGCGGGCTGGATTTTTGGTTCTTGGCAACCGGATTATCAAACAACTGAAGATGTTACTTCTCAGGACGGTTGGCTACTATTTAATCTTGCCGAAAAAGAAGAAGCAGAGTTGTTCATGGAGGTGTTGCATCGTCCTCGCCAAGAAGAAGGCATCGATTTTTGGTGGATTGATGGCGCTAACGCTACTGCTGCTGGGGTTAATACTCAATTGTGGACGAATCATGTTTACTACACTCATCTGGAAGCCAGCAGTAACCGCCGTGCCTTGATTCTCTCACGGACGGGGGGTTTGGGTTCCCATCGTTATCCTGTGCAGTTTTCGGCTGATACTTACTCCCATTGGGAAGTTTTGCAATTTCTGGTTGATTTCACCACTAGAGCGGGTAATGTGGGGGTAAGTTATTGGTCTCATGATTTAGGTGGGTTTTTCGGTTCTGTACCGGGTGTTCCGATTATTGACCCGGAATTGTTTGTCCGTTGGATACAATTCGGCTGCTTTTCTCCGATTGTCCGCTTGCATTCGGATCATGGCCGACGCGAACCTTGGCATTATGGGACGTTGGTACTGGATGCGGTGCGAAAGGCTTTTCACCTGCGGATGCAACTGATCCCGTATCTGTATTACCTGACGCGAATTAGTTATGATACGGGGTTGCCGTTATGTCGTCCTTTGTATCTGGCTTATCCGGAGGATGAGGAGGCTTATGGGGTAGGGACGCAGTTTATGTTAGGCGATCGCATTTTAGTTGCACCTGTGGTTGAGCCTGGTGGAAAGCGATCGGTTTACCTGCCTGCTGGAGGCTGGTGGGAACGCTCAACAGGTCAATTTTACCCAGAATCAACGCATTTAAATCTTTTTGCTGGGCTTAACCAGATTCCGCTATTTGTGCAAGCCGGAGCAATCGTTCCTTTGGCAGAATCCCGTCGGGTGGAAACATCGCCGCCAACAACTCTCATCTTGGAGGTGTATGGGGGAGGAGAGGGGGAACTGGATTTTTATGAGGATGATGGTGAAAGTCTTAGCTATCGCCGCGATGGGGGGTGTTGCCGCCGTTTTACACAAACAATTGAAGCAAATCGTTATATTTTTACCTGTGAACCTGTGCGAGGAAGTTATGAAGGAATGCCTAATGAACGGCATTTTCGTATTCTTTGGACGGGGTTGGTTGCTAATAGTCGGGTTGAGGCAATTGGGGTAGAACTTAGCGAACAAACTTGGCTAGGAGATGTTTTATCTCTCACGTTGACGGCAGTTCCTCAGACAGTTTTTTGGCAAGTTTTTGTAACTTCCTTGTCTGCGGAAAATTAAGTGGTAATTTATTATGCTCCCATTGAATCAGCGATTGTT
>CADCTM010000227.1 GCA_902805485.1 uncultured Coleofasciculus sp.
GTTGAAGCTGTTCATATGTCGGCAGGGGAATTAGAAAGCCCAGATGCCGGCGATCCAGGGCGTTTAATCCGTCTACGCTATCGAGAAGCCGCTGAATTAATCAAGGTTCGAGGCAAGATGGCTGTCTTGATGATTAATGATTTAGATGCTGGAGCAGGACGTTTCGATCAAGGCACTCAATATACAGTAAATACGCAGTTGGTAAACGGCACATTGATGAATATTGCCGACAATCCAACCGATGTGCAACTTCCTGGCAGTTATGATTCAACGCCATTGCCTCGTATACCAATTATTGTTACAGGAAATGACTTTTCTACCCTGTATGCACCGTTAATTCGGGATGGGCGGATGGAGAAGTTTTTCTGGGAACCTGATCGCGAAGATAAAATTGGTGTTGTGGCTGGGATCTTTTCGGAAGATGGATTACCTCGTAACCAGATCGAACAACTTGTTGATAATTTTCCCAATCAACCAATTGACTTTTTTAGTGCTTTGCGATCGCGTTTTTACGATGAGCAAGTTCGTGATTTCATTCATAAAATTGGCATTAATCAAGTCTCTTCTCGGCTCGTCAATAGTGCGGAAGAACCACCGAAATTTCAAAAACCTGACTTTAAATTGCCCCGTTTAATCGAGTTTGGCAACTTATTGAGGGGCGAACAAAAACAGGTCGAGGATATGGGATTAGTTCGAGAATACAATCAATCCTTAGCCCTGCGATTGCCAGTAAATGAGCAAAAAGAGGCAACTCCAAGAGCAACTCAACCGGAAAATACCAAGGCAGTTACTTCTAACAGTGGCAACGGGTTCAACAATTCTGGAACACATAACACTCAAGTCGCCCATATGCACTTGGATTTAGAAACCCAGGAGCAAATTCGCGAACTTTTAGCTCAAGGTTGCCGCCTCAGTATTGAACACGCCAGTGAGCGCCGAGTCAAGAATAATGCATGGCAAAGTGGCACTTATTTTCAAGGGAATGAGGCATCGGAAGCGATTATTGCCTTAGTTGAAAGTTTAGGGGAACATAGCGGTGAGTATGTGCGATTGATTGGGATTGATCCGAGAGCGAAGCGGCGGGTTTTGGAGAAGATTATTCAACGCCCGAATTGACGAATTAATCATTTGTGAAATCTGTAGGGGTAGTGTCCCTGTGCCTACCCCAAACAAATTGGGCAACTACGGATCATTTATCTACCGCAGACGGCGTATCAAATACAACCTCAAATTCGGCAGGCGGCATGAAACGACGGAGGAATCGCTTATGTCATCGGCTTGACTTCGAGTATAGAATCTTCCTTGGATATATCTTTGAATATTTGGCAATAGCAGGACAATAATCCAAGGATAATTTCCTTGAAGCCAGAAGCGAACTGCGCTAGGCTAACATTATTCTCGCTTCGCTCTCGCCATTAGTTTCAGGGCTAAGTGAATGCTGCTTTTCTTGCCGCCGATGCCAAGGAGTCAGTGAGGAGGCAAACATATTTTGCAAGCTGCTAAAAGTGAATATTTAAAATTAAAGCTAAGTTTAAGTGATGCAGAAATTAAGGAGTGGGTTTAAAGTAGAGTCAAGCTATTGGATCGCTTGGGCTAAAAAGGGAAATTCTGCGCTCACATTCCACCGATTACCATCATGAATCAGCAATGTTAGTTGAGAAGCGATAAACTCATACTCTACCGGTCGATTATGAAATTCATGCCAAGCGGCACGAAAGTTTTGTTTACTCAAATCTCGAAATGCCACTGTCAGGTGCGGCGCATAGGGACGAGTTTTAGAAACTGGATCAATAATGTCTAATGATGCCTCACAGTATGCCATCAAATCTTGTTGCAAAGCTAGCAGTTCGGGTGTTTTGAGGACGTTAATATAAATAACTCGCGGGGGAAAAGCGCCAAACCCCTGAAGTGTTATTGGTACTGGCATATGAATCTTAGCAAAGTTTGCTAAGGCTTGTTCGAGAATTGGTACAGTATCTATTTGCCACTCAAACGGCGCTTGTAAAGTAATATGGGGTGGTGACTTTTGGGCGCTTCTACTGTTGTGATTTTGAGCAAAGTATTCTTTAATTTCATTGGCATAGTCTTGAATGTTTAAAGGTGGCATCAGAGCGATGAAAAAGCGATGTTTTGAGTTATCCAAGATAGAACGCGCTTTAAGTACTGAGCGCGACTGATAGATTAAAGGTACTTTAACTTTAGACAGACCTATATATAAAGAGAACAAATGCCCTGGTTTGTAAAGATTGAAGAAGGTATCGTCGATAAACCGATCTTTGACCAATTTGTCCCCGCCCACATAGCCTATGTTCAAGACTTAATTGCGAAGGGACATCAGGCAAAAACTGGCTACTGGGCCCAACGAGGCGGCGGAATGCTCTTGTTTGAGGCTTCTTCGCTAGAGGAGGCAAAAGCGATCGTTGCTCAAGACCCGCTTGTGCAGAATAATTGCGTTAAGTACAAGCTCCACGAATGGCGTTTAATTGTTGAGTAAATCTCCTTAGATAATGCTATACTTATGAATGATCCGGAACCATGCGATCTCAACGCTCAAACCTTGTCAGAACCGGAAGGTGGCAGCAATACGAGATGCTTGGGATAGGCGTGGCCTCCGGGTCATTTTGCTTTTAGGGATTCAGTTTCTCGTTCGATGGTAAGAACGTTTGCAGATATCGCTCCAAAAGCTTGATCGCTTCTGGCGTATGACCAAACTATCCTTTCAGCAATTGCAGGTTTTGCTGTAGCCAAAGAAATGTCGGTGTTCTGGAGAGGTATTCAGGAAAAAGTTTCCTGAGCCGAATAGAACGAAGCTTTTTCAAGCGGAAGAATGAGTCTTCTGCAACAAAACTTGATTGTGGTAGATAATCTGACACTGTTGGCGTAACCTTGCTAAGGCTTCTAACTCGTCGTAAAAATCGCAATCGACAAGGTGATAGTTATCCATAGCTTGCACCTCAATGCGTGAATTTTTAAGGGTTAATGAACTGAAGAGTTGAGATGATTTGTTGGAATGCCAAGCGGTATGTTTTATCGGTGTCAGGAAGCCCATCTTTGTCTAAACTGATCACAATAACTGCGGCACGATTAGGACTAGGAACAACAACATTTTCGGATTCATACAACCCGGTGGATTGAAAGGCGATCGCCTTTTGCCCTGCAATTGTCACCTCACGAAATTTATTAGGTGAGGGGAAGCGATTGCTTTTTGAAACCCAGGTTCTCAATGCCAGTTTCTGGGGATTTTGCTCGGCTGTAACGCTAACATTGGGTGGAAGTTCGGAGGGTTTGCCTGATTTAATCGCATCGTAGGTGGCTTGAGTCCAGATGTCGATAGCTTCAGCCGGATTCCCCTTTGGCAAGGTTTTCGCGTCGTTCACATAACCTCTGGGGTATTCAAATCGAAACCCAAAGCGATCGCTCTGATAACGATTTTGGCTCACGGAAATCAAATCATTCGCTTCCTGGGTATGTGCTTGCCTTGTCCGTCGATTAAACAAGCAGAGAACTTGCCCAACTTGATTATTCATGTGGGGTTGTGGATAGTTACCCCCAACAAGCAGCGCATCATAGCCAACATTATCCCCAAAGCCAACTATCTGACCAACCGCTTTGGCATTCCGCAATCCACTTACTTTAAGGCAACTATCAGTAAGTTCTTGGTAATGTTTTTTCCAAGCATCTGGGGAAGAGGCTTTTGTTGTCAAGCCTGTTACGAATAGT
>CADCTM010000228.1 GCA_902805485.1 uncultured Coleofasciculus sp.
GGTAGCACAGCCTGCTACCCTACAAGGTTGAAATAAAGCGTTCAAATCCATTCAAAAATCAATTCTTCCAGTCGTAATCAATTTCAGTCCAGCCGTCAGTGAGGCAAACGCTAAAAAGAAGTACCAAAGGCTTGTTGGCTTTAAAATAACGTTGCCGTTAACAAAGACTAGAACAATACCGAGTCCCACTAAAACCCAACCCAAACTACCAGTTGCACTCCGGAAAAATAGGAGGGAGATTACACCGGCTGTAAGGGCTAAAACAGAACCCGCCGCCGAAATATCGCGCCACCAATACGGAGAGATGCGCGACGTGAATACAATATTTTGCCCCAAAAAATAGATTCCGACTAGCAGTAAAGCCAAACCAACCAGCTTGATTAATAGCCGCATCTTAATTTTCCTCGTTAGCTAACTATCTTTATTCTGCCTGAGAAACCAGTGCCTCGGCTGAATAACAAATATTAGCTTGCTTGAAGCGGTTTAAAACTTCCTGGAGGCGATCGCATTCTGCAATCAAACTCACCCGTACATACCCTTCTCCCGCAACCCCAAAGGCATTCCCTGGCGTCAACACAACCCCAGTTTTCTGCAATACATCCAACGCAAAATCAGTCGAACTCATCCCCACACTACAAGGCATCCAAAGATACATTGTTGCCTTAGTTTTCGGAATATCCCAACCTAATTTAGCGAAACCTTCAATTAAAAAATCACGGCGACGACGATAGCGATTTTGTACCTCGTGTAAATAGACATCCGGCAATTGCAAAGCTGTTTCTGCTGCCGTTTGCAAAGCCGCAAAAATTCCATAATCCAGATTTGTTTTTAACGTCCGCAATCCTTGAATAATATGGCGATTCCCCACCACAAAACCAACACGCCAGCCAGCCATATTGTAGGTTTTTGATAAGGTATGAAACTCAACCCCAATCTCCTTCGCCCCAGGAATTTCTAGCAAACTTGTTGGTTGATAGCCATCAAAAGCTAGTTCGGCATAACACAAATCATGAACCAGTAAGATTTCATGCTTGCGGGCAAACGCCACAATATCCTTAAAAAATTCACGCGGGGCAGTTGCCGCAGTCGGATTGCTGGGATAGTTGAAGTAGAGCATCTTCGCTTGTTGCGCCACCTCATCGGGAATTGCCCCAATATCAATTAACCAGTCATTTTCCGGCTTCAAAATTAGGTTATGAATCTTCGCGCCAGCAATCAATGGACCTCGGAAATGAGCCGGATAAGCGGGAGTCGGAACTAAAACCACGTCCCCCGGATTGACGTAAGCCAGCGCCAGGTGGGTTAGCCCTTCCTTAGAACCCAACAACGGCAACGCTTCACTATCCGGGTCTAGCTCCACATCATAGCGGCGGCGATACCAACTAGTAATCGCATTCCGAAAATTAGCCGTGCCTTCAAAAGGCGGATAGCCGTGATTAGCGGGATTTTGCAACGCCGCAATCGCTGATTCAATCACCGGCTCAGGTGCCGAGCCGTCGGGATTACCCATCCCTAAGTCAATTAAATCAAGCCCTTGTTCACGGGCACGGGCTTTTAGTTCATCTAAACGAGCAAATACGTAGGGGGGCAGTGCTTGCAGGCGTTCGGCTGGGGTAATCCAATCTAAATTCATCGAAATGCAGCGCTTTATTTAATGAAAAATTACTTCTTTAGACAGAAGCGTAAAATGCCATCTTTCTATCTTGTCGTCTTTTTGGTCTTTGCGGTTAAAAATTGATTAACCTTTTACCTCATTTGGCTGTGCCAAACCAAGCTGGTTACGACTCGCTTCTACCGGGGTTGTGGTGGATACCATTGCTGCCATCAACTGTTGAGGCACAACTTTAAACGGTAGTCGGTGGATATCAGAATTTGGGTTGCAAGCAATTTCCGCCGCTTGCTGTAATTGCGCTAAAGTCACATTCCCTAAATTCAAGTCATCCAGGGTTTGAGGTAAGCCAATTTCGGCGTAAAACTTCAATAACTGTTGTCGTGCCGATGCGGCTAGTTGATTGCCCTGAAGCATTTCTTCTAAGCGCAATTGGACAAGAATACCATAGGCAACCTTCTCCCCATGTAAGACATCATGGGCTGCCGTCAGATGGGTCAAACCATTATGCACTGCATGGGCGGCAACGGTTCGACATTGCGCCCCCCCCAAACCGCCGATTACGCCTGCAAGTAACACCGTTGCATCGACAACTTCCCGCCACGCCTCGCTTCCGGGTTCCTCTAATGCCTCTGCTGACTTTTGAAACAAGATATCTCGCAAGACTCGCGCCTGTTGGAGGGCGGCAATAATTAAGGTAACGGGAGAACTGCCACTACTTACTGAGGCTTCATACCACTTCGCCAAAGCATCTCCAATTCCGGCAATTAAGGTGCGTTGAGGGGCAGTTTGAATTAGCCCGTAATCCAAGATCAGTAAGTCAGGACAACGTAAGAGAGTAACATCGTACAGGAAAGCGCCCTGGTCGGAATAGATGTTAGATAAACCTGTCCAAGCGGCACAGGTAGCGGCAGAAGTGGGGATGGTGACAATGGGGAGTTGACACTGATGCGCCAGCAGTTTTGCCGTATCTAAGGCTTTACCGCCGCCGAGTCCGATAATTAAATCAGCTTGATGGGAGGCGACGGCTTCCCGAAGTGAGGCGAGTGAGGCTTCGCTGCAATCCGGACTGTATGATGCAAAGGAAGCTTTGAGTTGTTGCTTTTCTAGGACAAGTTGCAGTGGTGTCGCTTGCGCCGCTAAAGTCCGATCGCCGCCCACAATTAAGGGGCGCACTCCTAAACGGGCGATCGCTTCTCCTGAGAGTTCCAATGCCTGAGAACCGCGCAATACCTGTGCGGGTGCAACTGTTAAAGAAAGCAATGAGGTAGAGGCTTGGTTCATCTTACTTGTCGCCGCATCGAGCGAGGATACCGTCACTGATTTAGAAATTCGTTAATAAGAGGCTTACAACCATACTATAAATTAGGTATTGCAGCAATCCCTGGGACAATTCCGAAATATTTCTGTAATACAGTGGCGGGGTAGGCACCCGGAGCGAAGGTGAGGACGCGCTACCCCTACGAGAGTTGCAATTAAGTTGAAGGTTCGTTGGAGGTCGGTTTGGGCAACTCGGCAAAGCTTTCTGAGTAGATATTAACGGACATTGCTTCATCATCGCGGTTAGCAAGCGATCGCTTTACATCACCTAAAAATAGCGGCTTGGAAACACCTGGTTGCGGGTGAATAATAGTACGCGCCCGAATTGACATTTGGTTAGTTGGTCCCCCTAATCGCCCATAGGAATACAAATCACTCGCTGCTTGGCGCAGAGTCGCGTCTAGTTGAGTTTCTTTGATGTTGGGCGCCACAGTAATTACCGTTTGAGGTCCACCGTTATCGTAAACCACAACAAAGCGGGCAGCATCTGGAATTATTGTACGGCTGAACGGCACAATGCCCAAGGCAAATAAACCCCCTGTCAGCACACCCAAAAACCCAGTCACTCCCACTAAGCGAAACCGCAGTCCCCACTGGAAAATAAACGCCATTACGGTAACTACAGCGCCGGCTAAGGTGAGAATGCCTGACCATTTGGCAAATACAAGAAAATCAGTAGTTGTGAGCATCGTAGTTAATAATTCCTGGTTACTTATCTATCATTTTTACGTTCTTGCCCCGGCAACATTCGGCAGAACGTTGATGAAAATATACGTTGCGACAGAG
>CADCTM010000229.1:0-2419 GCA_902805485.1 uncultured Coleofasciculus sp.
GCACCCAAGGATCACGCACCTCTTTATCCATGACATCCCCAACTGAACCCTGAATGATCCCCAACAGAGGCAACATCTTGAACAGCGAGGGCAGATAGCGACTTAACAAGACAGGCACTAGCTGCCAATCTGCCCTCAGAGCAAGGGTTGGGATATCCCGTAAGGCTTCATAAAGGGGCAATAGCCGTTTTTCAAACTGTTCTAGTTCTTTCGCGCCTTGTGGCGTAATTTGAGCAACGGCTTCCCGATACTTTTCGGCATTGCTATAAACCGCAAAGGTGCCTTCCGGGAAATGATAATGCCCCATCGGGTCGTAGGGCACGACTTCCAGAGATTCGCCCAAAACATCCAGAACTTGCCGTAACGGGTTCAAGCTAGGGCGTTGATCACCTAATCCACAGTAAAAAGAGGGGCCACTATCAAACTCAAAACCCCGGCGTCGAAAACTATGCGCCGCACCTCCGGCAATTCCATGACTTTCGCATACCAGCACCCGCTTTCCATAACGCGCCAGCATTGCTGCTGCCGTTAAACCGCCGATGCCGCTACCAATAACAATGACATCAAGGCTCATATCAAGACCCCTCCATGCCGCCTATTCTCAAAAAAGACCCCTCCAACCTCCTCACTAGAGCTAGGAATTATTAAGGGGAGAGTAAGAGCGGAGGATATCTTGTCAAGAATTGAGGAATATCTATCTTTCAAAGCTGTAGATTTTCTGAGTCGTTAAATTATCGCAGATTGAAGATGGTCGCACCGTCATCGGGAAAGTTTGCCTATCTAACTGAACTTGTAAACCGATCATCGGATCGATACCGGGAGACACCAAAAATTCTAGGCGTCCGGTTTGAGTCCACTCACTCAAGGTATCGAGAATCTGTGCGATCGCTTTTACATAAGGATGATTGCCGTACTTGTACCAGTCCACTGTTGTTAGTTGCGCTTGGTCGAAGCCCAGGTGGACAATTAAGGAAGGCTTGCCGAAAAGAGCGATCGCCACTGGTCGTGCTTCTTCCTGCAATAACAAATGCTGGCTATGCACCAAATACCGCAGTTTTTCCAAGCGTTCATAGCGTTCAGTTACAGGTTGCGGCGCATCTTGCCAGTGAATTCCAATTGTCACCAGATAGGTTTGCAACAACATATGACCCAATTTTTCGGCCTTCGTTGCCAAATAACTTGAGTTATAGTCATTGGCTTCAATCAGCAGTGGTACTCGGTCTACTACCTGAATGCCGTAACCTCTCAACCCCGCGATTTTACGGGGATTATTGGTAATTAAGCGAATTTTTTTCACGCCTAAATCATTGAGCATTTGCGCCCCCATCCCATAGTCCCGCAAGTCGGCAGGAAATCCTAGGCGTTCATTGGCTTCAACCGTATCCAGCCCCATATCTTGTAGGGAGTATGCCTTTAATTTGTTCACCAAACCAATCCCACGCCCTTCTTGGCGTAGGTAAACCACCACGCCTTGCCCCGCCGCCTCAATCATTTTTAGGGCGGCTTGGAGTTGCATCCGGCAGTCACAGCGCAGGGAACCCAAGGCGTCTCCGGTTAAGCATTCCGAGTGCATTCGCACCATCACGGGTTTGTCTTGGAATTCGGCAGGATTTCCCTTGACAATCGCAACGTGTTCTGAACTATCTAGGGTGTTTCGGTAGGCGTAAATTTGGAACGTGCCAAAATTACTGGGTAATTGGGCGATCGTTTCTCGGTAGACAAAGCGATCGTACTTAAGGCGATAGCTAATTAAATCCGCAATACTGATAATTTTCAGGCGATGGTTTTTGGCATATTTAAACAACTGGGGCAAACGCGCCATCGAACCATCGGGATTTTGGATTTCGCAGATCACACCCGCCGGATATAAACCCGCCAGTCTAGGGAGGTCAACTGCTGCTTCTGTATGACCTGCTCGTTTCAGGACGCCACCTTCTCTTGCCCGGATCGGAAAAATGTGACCAGGGCGGCGCAGATCATCGGGGCGAGTGTCGGGGTTAATTGTCACTTGGATCGTACGGGCACGGTCCTCAGCGGAGATCCCGGTTGTGACGCCGAGGTGCGGTGAAGCATCGATACTGACCGTAAATGCTGTCTGGTTGCTGTCGGTATTTTTAGTAACCATTAACGGCAAATCGAGGGCATCAAGGCGATCGCCCATCATTGCCAGACAAATCAATCCCCGCGCTTCTACCGCCATGAAATTAATCATGTCCGGTGTGGCAAATTGGGCGGCACAGATTACGTCGCCTTCGTTTTCACGGGCTTCGTCGTCCACAACCACCAAGGCGCGACCTGCCTTTAGGTCGGCAAGGGCGTCGTCAATTGAGTCGAATTCAATTAAATCAGTTTGAGGAGATTCCACTTACAAGAGTGCGAGTAATCAACTCGTAAAGATTTCTAAACTTTGGTCTTCCTC
>CADCTM010000229.1:2429-3713 GCA_902805485.1 uncultured Coleofasciculus sp.
CTTCCTCGATTGTATCCCGTTTGTTTCAGCACAGAGGTTACATGAGGAGTTACGGAGGATTATTAGAATTATTTCTGGGAAAATCTGGGATATTTTTACCACCAAAGTTCACGTTTGATACTAGAATGCAGCAAATGTTAAACGGTTTCTCATTTGGGACTCTTAGGAAAGAAAGATTATGGGTGATTTAGAACGCCTGCCTGTTGGCATTCTCGGCGCTTCAGGCTATGGCGGCGTGCAACTTGTACGACTCTTGATGGATCACCCAGGAGTGGAGGTGGTTTATTTGGGGGGAGATAGTAGTGCTGGCAAGTCTTTTTCAGAACTATACCCTCATTTAGGGCATCGGGTCGATCTGATCGTTGAATCAATTGATGTAGAGGAAATTGCCAAGCGCTGTAAGGCAGTGTTTCTCTCGTTGCCGACTGGTTTAGCTTATCAAATGGCTCCTGCTTTGGTAGCTAAGGGTTGTAAGGTTCTCGACTTGAGCGCAGACTATCGCTTTAGTAACCTGGAGACCTATAAAAACTGGTATGGTGGCGATCGCCAAGACCAGGAAATCGCAGCGACAGCGGTTTATGGTTTACCGGAACTATATCGCGATCGCATTGCCGAAGCCCAGTTAGTTGGCTGTGCTGGTTGCTATGTCACAACGAGTCTTCTGGCACTCGCCCCCCTCTTAAAACAAGGTCTAATCGTCCCTGAAACCGCGATCATCGACGCCAAATCAGGGACATCCGGTGGCGGACGTGTTGCCAAAACCAACCTCCTACTCGCAGAAGCTGACAACTCCATTGCTCCTTATGCTGTTGCTCACCACCGACATATCCCTGAAATTGAACAAATTTGCAGCGATTTAGCCGGTCATGATGTCATGGTGCAATTTACACCCCACCTGATTCCAATGGTACGGGGCATCCTGGCAACGGTTTATGCTACCTTGCGCGATCCAGGGCTAGTACGCGAAGACTTGGTTACAATTTATAGCGCCTTCTACCGCGCATCGCCGTTTATCCGAGTCTTACCGGCTGGAACTTATCCCCAAACTAAATGGGCTTGCGGTACTAACGTTTGCTATATCGGCGTCGAAGTTGATGCCCGTACAGGTAGGGTAATCGTGATGTCAGCTACAGACAACTTAATTAAAGGGCAATCCGGTCAAGCGATCCAGTGTCTCAACATCATGATGGGGTGGGAGGAAACACTGGGATTACCGCAATTGGGCTTTTATCCGTAATAAAAGGGGCTGTGCTAAATAGACCAAACGGTAGGGGCACGATATAT
>CADCTM010000230.1 GCA_902805485.1 uncultured Coleofasciculus sp.
TTTTGGGTGACTAGATTGAGAAATATTCAGTGTTTTTACTAACTTCCAGGAGCTAATAAAAGTGATGTCTGAATCTGAATTGTCAGGGCTAGTTATTAGCAAAAAAGCTGAGATTATTAAGCAAATACAGCAGCTAGTACCCCCCGGTACACCGGAACCTCAAGAGCCTGAACTTTTGGCAACATTACAAACTTTAACAGCCCAGCTAATCGAAGCTTATAAGGCAGAGGGACAGTTAGAAGAAGACCCTTTTGGCGATGTTCGTCACCGCAAAATTCATCTCTATGAATCTGAAGTTGCTAGCCAACTGCAAGGAAAAACGGTCCTTGTCACTGGAGGAGAAGGATGCGTTGGTAGTGACTTAGTTAAAAGACTTATTGAACTGGGTGTTCAACGTGTTGTTTCAGTAGACAAAGCACGAGCCAGTGATTCTTTAGAATCTCAACCAACAGGGAAAAAAGAAGCAGCAGTTACCTGGTATACCGCTGATGTTTGTAACTATGATGTCCTGAACTATATATTTAGCATAGAAAAGCCAGAAATCGTTTTTCATCTAGCTGCCCAACGCTTGCCTGGACTAGCAGAAATCAAAGTTAGAGAAACAATTGCTACCAGCATTTTAGGCACAGAAAATATTATTAAACTCTGTGAAAGCTACGGAATCCAAAAGTGCATTTTCTCCTCAACTGGTAAAGCTTCCCGATATTTCACCAACGAAGTATACGCCGCCTCGAAAAAATTAGCAGAATGGCAATTTTTTCAAGCCGTAAAAACAGGTAAAGTCACCTATGGGATGGTGCGCTTTACTCATACCCTAGATAACAGTTCAGTCTGCGAACAAATTAACGGTAAAATTCAACAAGATAAAATTGTTAACGTCCATGCTCCCCATCGCTATTTAACCGCTCAAAACCTTACCGAAGCACGGCATTTATTGCTCAATGGACTAATCTTTGCTCAACCCGGACAACTTAAATTTTTAACCGTTAGTAACTTAGGTTGGCCGACAGAAACATTAGAAATGAGTCTTTACAATATTGTGGCATCTGGGAAGAATCTGCCGATTTACTTTCAAGGACTGCCCCCCGGATATGAGGAGCCATTTTTCCTCGGTCAATTTGACTACAGCAAGCCCACAGAAATCCATTTATTAATCAATACTCTGGAAGACCCTTACCGTAAGACAGACTCTTCTAGAGACATGATTATTGCAGAACTTGCACCTTTTTCTACTGAAATTCTGGACAAGCATATTTCCGCCTTAAAAACTCTAGTCGCTGACTTAGATTTACCAGAACCTCAGCTTAAACCATGCCTTGGAGAAGCGATCCGAGAAATAACAAGTTCTATCTTCTCCAAAGCTTCTCCCCAAGCACTTTTAAAGATTTTGAAGTGGGGAATTAACCCCAAACAAGTTAAAGCTGAAGAAATCACCATAGAAAGCCATCGGGATGTTTTAGAATTACTCGCTAAAGGATTGTATGGCAAACTAAATCAACAAGTTTTAGAACACTCTCTTGTATCTTTTGAGGAGTTTAGTGAGTTAATTGAAATTCTCTCTGTTTTGCCAGGAATTCAAAAAGAAATTTCTTATATGCGGGCAGTAGACAGACAAATCAAAGCATCTGCTCAAGGTCAAACCCAAGAGACAAAAGAAAACGTTTTGGCAGGAAAAGAGTAAAGCCTAGGAATTTTACCAAGATCACATTCATTGGGGGTGCAAGGCTTTGCGTCCCTATTTTTTTGCTCAGGGTGATTATGGCATAATCAACGCACAATTTCCGGTGTTAAACTTTCCGAAGATTGCAACAACAAACCATACTCAATTCCCTCCACCACCGCTTGATAAGACGCCTCCAAAATATTGCTAGAGACGCCTACAGTTGTCCAGCGTTGTTGCCCATTACTTGACTCAATCAGCACGCGAGTCTTAGCAGATGTCCCCGCACCACCATCAAGAATTCGCACCTTATAATCCGTTAAGTAGAACTGGGCAATTTCCGGGTAGAAATTCTTGAGAGCCTTACGCAGAGCTGCATCCAGGGCAGAAACAGGACCATTGCCTTCTGCTGCTTCCAAAATATCTTCGCCATTAACCGCCACTTTAATCGTGGCAACAGCATTCCTGTAATTAACCGTTGTCCCCTGTAACATATCGCAATGAACCTGAAAGCCTTTCAGTTCAAAGCGCGACTTACGATATCCCAGCGCCTCACGCATCAGCAAATCAAAACTCGCTTCCGCCGCCTCAAACTGATATCCTTCACTTTCCAACTCCTTCAAGCGTCCCAAAATTTGGCGGCAGGCGGGGTCTTGCTTATTCAGTTCATGACCAAAGCTACGCGCTTTTGCCAGAACATTACTGAGTCCCGACTGGTCAGAAATCACAATTCTACGCTGATTTCCAACCGTTTCTGGCTCAATATGTTCGTAAGTTAAGGGGTTCCGTTCAACCGCCGAAACGTGGATACCACCCTTATGAGCAAAAGCCGATCGCCCCACAAATGGCGCATGGTCATCAGGAGCAAGATTTACCACCTCACTAATTAAACGACTCGCTTGGGTCAACTGCGCCAGTTGTTCATCCTGAATACAGCGATAACCCAGCTTTAGCTGTAGATTAGGAATCAGTGAACAGAGATTCGCATTACCACAACGTTCGCCGTAGCCGTTAATCGTTCCCTGTACCATCCGAACGCCTTCCATCACCCCGAAGAGGGCATTGGCAACTGCTGTATCTGAGTCGTTGTGAGTATGGATACCTAGTTGAATTGGGGCAATCTCTTTACTAGAGCTAGAGCCGTGGTTGCCCATAAGGGTTGGCACAGCACCGCCCCTACATCTGATCGCCTCAACGACATTGCAAACAATTTCACCGACTTCATGAGGCAGAGTGCCGCCGTTGGTGTCGCAAAAAACTAACCATTCTGCACCCGCGTCCAGTGCCGTCAAGAGCGTCTTCAGGGCATATTCAGGATTATGTTTGTAGCCATCAAACCAATGTTCGGCATCATAAATCACCCGCCTCCCTTGACTGCGAAGATACTCAATCGTGTCTTGAATCATTGCCAGATTTTCGTCCAGAGTGGTGTTTAAAGCCTCTGTAACCTGTAAATCCCAAGATTTTCCGAAGATTGTCACCCAGCGAGTCCCAGCCGCCAGAATCGGTTGCAGCATGGGATCAGCCGCTGCTGTGATGTTGGGGCGTCGAGTTGAGCAAAAGGCAACAACTTCCGCCTGACTAAGGGGTTCTTCTTTTAGCTGCCAGAAAAATTGCACATCTTTCGGATTTGCTCCTGGCCAACCGCCCTCAATGAATGGAATCCCTAACTGGTCAAGTTCTCGCGCAATTCGTAATTTGTCTTCCAGTGACAGCGAAAGTCCTTCCCGCTGGGAACCGTCCCGCAGCGTCGTGTCGTATATCCAGATTGGGTTTGATTCGTTCAAAGTCATGGGCGGCAGAAATCAGCTAATCGTAAAGAAATGTAAACTAGAACAAGGAATAAAAATGTCAACAAATTGGTGAATCGTCTAATGCCTAAAGTAACAGCTCAAGGAAAGACTTTTGAATGTGACTCAGGTAGTAATCTAAGAAAAGTTTTAATGGAGCATGGTGTTGAGCTGTATAACGGCAATGCCAAAATTATCAACTGTATGGGCATTGGTACTTGTGGCACTTGTGCAGTGATGCTCGAAGGGGAAGTTT
>CADCTM010000231.1:0-13275 GCA_902805485.1 uncultured Coleofasciculus sp.
GGAACATACTGATTATCAGTGGGTTGAGTTATCCCAAATCAGTCGTCTAGAACCTGTCTTGATTACTCAATTTATGGAAGGTTTGTCACTTTGTATGACAGCTTGAGCAAGGTATTTGATTGCCGTAATCACTAACAAGCACCAACTAATTACTTTCCGCTTCTTGGGGCAGTTGTTGCCCGATTTGTGGCTCAGTTCCCGCCAGGATGCGCTCAATATTACTGCGGTGACGTAGGATCACATATAAACCCGCCGCCCCGGCAAATAGTTGGTAGGGCAGCGGTTGCCCCAAAAGAATCATCAGCACAGAAACCGCGATCGCTCCCACAATTGAACCTAAGGAAACAATCCGCGACAGTGCCAGGACAACCGCAAACACGCCTAAAGCACCTAAGCCTACAGGTAAACACATCGCCAGTAAGACGCCTAAACTGGTAGCAACAGATTTGCCTCCAGTAAAGTTAATCCAGATCGATTTACTATGTCCCAGGACAGCGGCAAAGGCAGCAAAAGCGACTAACCAAGGTTGCCAAGTCGTTGGAATCCTTGATGTCTCTGTTAGGGCATAGAAGCCGTTTACAAGGGCGATCGCTCCTACACCTTTCAAAGCATCAATGAGTAAAACCACCAAGGCTGGTCCCTTTCCTAGAGTCCTTAGAACGTTAGTTGAACCTGTGGAACCAGAACCCTGCTCCCGAATATCAATTCCCTTAAGCAGTCTTCCTGCCAGATAACCGGTCGGTAACGAGCCGAGCAGATAGGCGGCGATTAACAATAGCCCACTCAGAGTTAACTCAAGCACCATCAGCGTTCCTCGTCATTAGTCCCGTTACATTATTGCTCACTAGTATCAGACTAGTAACCCCCACCTGACTATCTCAACCTCGGCTTATTTAATACTGGTAGCTAGATACCTGTTGAGGATCAGGCGCAAACGCTAGCCAGAGAGGAAATTGCAGCAAAGAGAGATTAATTTGGTCTTCTGTCTCATCAATGAGAACCAGTGGCAGTTGTTTTTGAGTCAGCAAGCGATCGGCTTTTTGCACCAAAGCGGATGCCTCCTCAAATAAGACAATACCCCGTTCTGGACCAAAATCAGAGCGAGAAATCCCCAGACAATCTTGCAAACCTCGGCGCCATTCTCCCAGTCTTTCTGGTGAGTTGGCAATAATTAAAGTCCGTAAGCGATCGCCATACAATGTTCGCAACACGGAAATCGTCGCTGAAGCCACCAACACATTTTGTAAGCGGCTACCCATTGTTTTTATTGCCCCGCGTCCACCTTGGGTAAAGAGCCAATTCGACACTCGTTCGGCGTGAACCGGTTCAAAAGTGCGGCGCAGTTGCCAAGGAGGTCCATAATAATCGGGCAAGGTACGGTATTGATCCAGTATTTTCCGAATCTGCCTAGCTTGTTCTTGAAATCCCTGTTCCGCAAACTTCGGTGTTAAAGTTTTTTCCGATGATGGAGAGCGAGATTCTTCCACAACTGGTGGCGGTTCATTCAGGGGAACGAGATCCAACTGTTCGGCAGCACTTGCCAAGTCTTGTAAACTCCCTACCAAATAATCTTTAAAACCCTGGACGCGAATTGCCAGCTCTTGGGAAACACCCGCAAAACTGGTTCGCATTTCCGCACGAATGCGTTCGCGGCGGCGCTCTAGTTGTTCAACAGAAACTTGCAAAGTCTGCTTACGTTGCTCTAGCTCCGTCAGTCCTTCTTGCAGCATTCGTTCTACTACCGCTTGGCTTTGGGCCAAGTGATCCGAGAGAATTTTGCTTTCTCGTTCTTGTAGAGCGGCAATTTTTTGTCTTAACTCCTGTTCTTGGCGCTTCAGTTGCTCCACTGTTTGAGTTAAGTCAGCCACGAGTCTGTCGTTATCGTCAGGTTTTTCTAGGGCAATTTCTGCACGTTGTTCCCCTAACTTTTCTAATTGTGATGCTTGTATAGGTTTACTTAGCTGTGTTGTGGAATCAACATCGTCTGAAGGTGTCAATTCGTCGTCGCCATCAGTTTGAACTAGTGCTGCTATCGGACTTAGCGCCTCTAAATCACTAGATGCCTCAGCAACTGGCTGTTGTGCTTGTTCTTGTTCATCGAACACTTCAGCAACTGGCTGTTGTGCCTGTTCTTGTTCATCGAACACTTCAGCGACTGGCTGTTGTGCTTGTTCTTGTTCGGGGATTTTTGGTTCGTCTGAATTCATCTAACAATTAATGATTAACAATTAACAACCCCGTCCTCTACTCTTGAGGCTTGAGGCGACTGACTCAGATTCTGGGGCAGCGTTGTTCCAGGCAAGTTTTTAGCATCTTTGGGTCAAATAAAATCGGCAGGAAGTGGATGCTTTTGACTTCTTTGAAATAAAACAAAATCGGCACAGGTTGCCAAAAAATTCGCCAATTTTGCCAGTCTTGATAGGGAAAGCGACGAAGCAGCGTTTCGGAGCGATAAAGATCCAACGCCGTTTCGGTAAATTGCAGACGGATAGTTACTGCCTGAAACATCAGGAATAACCCCAAAACGCCAATTAGCAAGCTTACCCAGATGTTGAGCAGCAAGATCAAGAAGGCGCTAACAATTAATACTATCGGTAATGCGTAGCTGGGAGCTAGCTCAACAGCTTGTGTTGATGAAGACGCAGCAGAAGTCACTTCGTTTAAATCCCGTTATTATAAACGCCCATCAATATGATTACATTCTAAAGCGTCTCTACCTCATGCCGATGATGTTCTACCTTCAGCATCGCTGGCATATGAGGCAACGGATTATTTAGGGGATGTAAGGGATAGCGATAGTGGTAGCGACGCAATGCAAGCGTCTGAGTCAATGGCTGCGAGTAATAACTAATGACTCGACTCTAGCTAAGTACTGCACTGCCAGTTCCTTGGAACATCAGCCAGGACAAGAAAAAGTTGGAAATAAAAATCGCCAGCAACGCCGTAACCACCGCCGTCGTTGTTGATTGACCTACGCCTTTTGCACCGCCAGTTGTGGTTAGCCCCCAGCTACAGCCAATTACAGCAATTAGGATTCCAAAAAAAGCAGCTTTAATCGCGGCAGTGAATAAGTCCCAGATGCCCAACAAGTTACGAGCCGAATCGAGAAATACACTCTCAGAAATATTGTACAAATTTGTTGCAACCAGTAAACCGCCTGCCATGCCGACAATAATTGCCAGAATCGTTAAAATCGGCAGCATAAAACAGCAAGCAAGAACACGGGGAATTACGAGGTAATCAATCGGGTCGGTTTTGAGCATATACAGGGCGTCGATTTGCTCTGTAACTCGCATTGTGCCAATTTCTGCAGCAAACGCTGAACCCACTCGCCCTGCCAACACCACAGCGGTAAGCACGGGGGCAAGTTCGCGGGTTAACGCTAGTGCTAGCACTCCACCAACGGCGGTTGTTGCGCCAAAGTTAATGAATTCTCGTGCCACCTGAATGGTGAATACTGCACCCACAAATCCTGCGGTGACTAGAGCAATCATTAGCGATTCAGGACCAACAGCCGCCATTTGGTCGAGGGTGTTGCGCCGATGGATTTTTCCAGTGAGGAGATGAAGCATCACTTGCCCACCCAAGAAAATCGCTTCGATTAAGCGCTGCACCCACATCCCTAAGCTGGAACTAGGAGTCGTTTCACTCATTGTTGTTAGTACGAGAGTTATTAGTCATTAGTCTTTAGGGAGTAACCAATGACTAAGGACTAATAACTCTATTTAGAATCATTGGATTCTACACGAAAGCGTTCAACGGATGTCAGGAGGTCGCGGGCAACACTGACGAGGTTCCCCAAAGCGCCCGATACTCGTTGTGCTTCCTGGGAGGTTTCTTGAGCTGTGAGTTCCACGGACTGCATGACTTGAGCCACGGCACGGGAGGTTTCTGTCTGTTCAACAGTGTCAGCGGTAATGGAACGTACGAGGGCATCAATGCGGTTGGAGACTTGAATAATATCTTCAAGCGATCGCTTTGCTTGTTCTGCCCGTTTCGTCCCTTCAATTACCTGCTGCGTCCCTTCTTCCATTGCCGTCATCACCGAACCCGTTTCGCTCTGGATTTGCAAGACAATTTGCTCAATTTCCTTCAATGCCTTCGCCGCCCGATCCGCTAGCTGTCGCACTTCGTCGGCAACGATCGCAAAACCCCGTCCCGCTTCTCCCGCTCTTGCCGCTTCAATACTGGCATTGAGCGCTAACAAGTTGGTTCGCGAGGCAATTTGAGAAATCAGGGCAACAATTTTGGAAATCTCCTGGGAAGATTCTGCCAATCGCTTGACTTTTCTCGTTGTTTCTGCTACGGTTTCCCGAATTTGCAAAATCCCTGCCACGGTGCGTTCTACGGCTTCGCCGCCTTTAAGAGCGGTTGCCGAGGCAGAACGAGCCACTTCCTCAGCTTCTCTAGCACTTTCCGCTACCCGTTGAATTGAATCGGTCATCACCTGCACAGAGTTGAGCGTAACCGCCAATTCCTCCGCTTGCCGTAAAGCATCAGAAGACAAACTCCGAGCAAACAACTCACTATCGGTCGAACCTCTAGTTACCTGACGCGCGGCTTGCTTCACCTGTTGGACAATTTCCCGCAGGTTTTGAATGGTCAAGTTAAACGAGTCGGCAACCGCGCCCAAAACGTCAGCCGTGACTTCCGCTTGTACCGTCAAGTCGCCCCGTGCTGCCCCTTCCACATCATCCAGCAAGCGAATCACCTGGCGTTGCAGGTCTTCTTTCGCCTGTTCTTGCTCTTCTGCCTTGCGTTGCGCCTCACTCGTCGTGGTCAAAATCACCCGTGCCATCTGGTTGAAGCCGGTTGCCAGTTGCCCGAATTCGTCCTCCGAGTAAACTGTAGCGTTAGCATTCATATTCCCTTGAGAGACCGCATCAAACTGGGTTTGCAGGTCTTTGGTAGACCGCTGAATTTGCTTCGTTGCGACTCGACCTAAAGCAAAGGTAGTTCCTGCACTAGCAAGTCCAGCAGCGATCGCCATTAATCCACCCGTCCAGCGCAAAGGTCCGATTAAGTCCGGTTTGTCTTTGCTTGCCGCCCCTGCCGAAATAAAGCTTACCAGTGCCACCACGACAGCGGAGACAACCCCCGCCGCTACGCTCGTAAGCAGGTGTTTTTGCTTAAGGGGGGCATTTTCAAAAGGAGCGAGGAAGCCTTGTTCAACGCCAACAACCGGTTCAATGTCGCTGTCTTTGGTTTGATTAAAGACAGGAATTTGGTCGGTGGGGCTATTGAGGCTAAACATCTCATCACTACTGCCCGAACGATATCCCTGAAGGTCGTCCCGCGAACTGAAGCTATCGGGTTCGGCGAAGCCGTTTCCACCGAGATCTTCACCCGTGTCGTTCAACCCCAGGCGACCTGTTGCTCCTGGCATCGCGCTACTGTTGCTCAGGACATCAAAATCAGTCTCATTAACTCGTTCGTGAGATACATCTTCTTGAACACCCAAAGAGAAATCCGGGATTGAGCCTAAATCATCACCAAATACATCAAACTCTTCGAGAAAGCCATCTCTAGCGCTTGGACTTTTCCCAGATCCCGAAGCATAAGTTCCGCTATCAGAAGCCGTAACTTCATCGATTGCGAAGGTTTCGTGACCAAAGGTGTCATCAAAATTGTCAAAATTAAAGTCTTCTTGGGCATTAAACCCATTTTGAGCGTAGGGCAACTCAAAGGTCTGGTCTTCATGAAGGTCGTCGTCTTCAGCAAAAGAGTGAATCGATGCCGTCCCTCCTGGGTTGACATAGCCAAACTCATCTCCCTCCGTGGCAAACGTATCCTCATGCTCTCCAGAACCCATCAGGAGCGTTTCGTCCTCAAATACTGGGTAGCTTGGGTTGTACGGTTGAGCTATTCCTTCATTGTTGTAGGGAAATGCCTCGATTTCTTCATCGGAAAAGTCGGCGTCAAATTCTGATTGTTGCTGAAACGGTTCTGAATGCTCTTCATAAGCGCTCTCTTCAAATCGTTCGGTCGGCGGCATCACAAACGTCATGTTTGTGTCGTCGCCTGGAACGTCATCAAAAAAGTCTTCGCTAATATCGTCTACATTTCCCCCACCGAAAATATTGGCACTCAGTTCAAAGTCACTAATGTCGTCAAGTTCGGGATCATCAAAGGCAACGGTGTCATCTGCTAATGGCGCAGTAAAGGCAAAAGGGTCGTGATTGGCATTGGCAGTTGGCGGTGTCGTCGCTCCAGATTCAGGGGAAGAACTTCCAAGCGGTATGCCAAAAGGTGAAGCTGACCCTTGTGAGGGAAAATCATCCCCCATATCCTCATCAAAATCCAAACTTGCCAGGTCAAACTGGTCTGGATGATCGCCTCCGTCTAATTCTTGTTGCCAATTTTCAAAGGTCGGGGCGTTATTTAAGTCATCCGTTTCATCCAGGTGATAATCGTCATCGAAAGCGTCTGGTGAACCCGATGTCGGCGCTACATCAGAGGCACTGGTAAACTGGTTGGCGTACTCTAAACCGTTGTTTGCATAGTTAAGAAAATCGGGTTCTGACGTTAGAGAAAGCACCAGTTCGTACTGTTCCCGCGCCACATCATACTGCTGTAACCCATAGCAGTAGATGTGACCCCGCAGTAGGCGCAGGCTTGGGTCATCGGGGAAATCGTCAATTAATCGGTTACATATCGCGGCAGCCTCCTGGTAATTGCCCTGCATATAGGCTTTTTCCGCTTGTCCATATTCCTGTGCGTAGTCCGTACCTGATGCCATTTGCCTCCTCCCGTGTCCGTCGGAAAAAGTAATTGGTTAGGGTTGTTGAGAGTGCTAGTTCTTGGTTATTGGCGATCGCAATTAACAAACAACAAACAACAAACAACAAATAGCCAGCTTTTTCCTATTACCTTAATTTAATTTCATGCCGCCCATCGTGCCGATCGGAGAATGGCTACTTGATCTAGTAGTCGCAGCAGTTGACTGGACTCTTTGTCTAGCAACCACTCGCCTCGCAAAAAAGGCGCCATACTATCTGGAACATTCGTCGGCATCTGCACCTGCTCAACATCCAACCAGTCCATATCCCCCAGTTTGTCGATCGCTAATCCCAGCATAGTGTCTTGGTCTTCGACTGCAATGATCGGAATTTCTGGTCGGTCTGTATTCAACACGATCGCATCTCCCAGAAATTGACCGAGATCAGACACCCAAATCACCCGTCCACGAATATTTATTGTCCCCAATAGTAAGGGAGAAGCGTTAGGAATCGCCGTGATCCGGTCGGGTGGCTGAGATATCACTTCTTTGATTCCTGTGGCTGGCAGGGCAAATTCATTTCCCGAAGGAACATAAAATCGCAGGTGCAGTTCACCTTCAGGGCTTTCCAATTCCTGAAATTCTGGAGCTTGATCTTTACCGCTACCTGTTAAAAAGTCCGGATTCCCTACCATTCTTTTAAATACCTATAATCACCTATCCTCTAAGAAGCTGTTTCACTGTCCCAATCAGCTCTGTTGGCTGGAAGGGTTTGGCAATGTAGGCATCTGCCCCTTGCTTCATGCCCCAATATCGGTCAAATTCTTCCCCTTTTGAAGAACACATTACCACCGGGACGTGCTGAGTCTTGGGATCGGCTTTGAGACGGCGGCAAACCTCATAACCGTTCATCCGGGGCATTACAATATCCAAGACCACAACATCAGGGCTGGAGCGCTGAATGTGTTCCAAGGCTTCCACACCATCACTCGCTACCATGACCGTCAACCCACTTCCTTTGAGGAGGTCTGATATCATCTGTCGTTGTGCAAGGCTGTCTTCTACAACCAGAACTGTACTCATAACTCCTTAACCTGACTCACCGATGACCGGAGTGAACTCCAAACCTGACCTTGGGCGGCATGTATTAAACCGGCTAATGATTAAAGTATCCCTCATTCAGCTTTCATCATTGAGCGACATTTTCAAATCTTGTACCGATTCTTGCTTGAGGTGACAGCGACTTTGAGCTTGTCAGGGGAGCAAGCTGATGAATTGCTTACGCAGAGGCTGACTTAGTGATATCGGTTTCTTTTAGCTCATCTGAGGTATTGGTGCTGGAATTGTCATTGTGGCATCTTTCTAGGTCTCCCGGACCAACATATTTTTCTAATAGCATTAATAATTCACTTGCCCCAAACGGTTTTGTCAGGTAGTCGGTTGAGCCGACCATCCTTGCTCTTACTCGGTCGATAAAGCCATCTTTGCCTGTCAGCATAATAATTGGCGTCTGGCGAAACGTTGTGGACTTTCGCAGCATCCCACAAATTTCGTAACCATCGAGTTCCGGCATGGCAAGGTCACAGAGAATCAAATCTGGTTTAAGTTGGAAGACTTGGGTCAAAGCTTCCACGGGATTTTGAATCGCTGTAACTTTATATCCTTTAGCTTGTAAGGTATATTCCACGGTTTTCCCGATCGCTAAGTCATCATCAATACAGACAATGCTGGGCACAGGGGTAACTGGCTTGAATTCCCATTCGCGTCGAATGAGCGGTGCCTCTTGTGTCGTCGCTAACAATTGAATCCAACCCTTTTGTACATAAGGATAAATTGCCCTGGCGACTGTGAGAATGTCACGATTGAGATAACGAGACAACTGACGTAGAGATGTTTTCCCATCAGCCCATTGATTTAGGGTTCTGAAGGCCTTTTCTGGAAGGGCAGCACGTAACTGAAGCTCATTAGTAATCGTTGGACACTGATTAGGAGTTTGAATATGAGGATGAAATTGCTTCCACTCCTGTACCTGCTTCATAATTCTGGTAACTAGGGGGGCAATTTCTAGGGTTGTCAGTTGCGGCGCTAGTGCTGGACTAACCTCAAAGACAAAATAGCCATTGTGCAAACTCAAAAGATCAAATAAAGTTTCACGCACCATGCTTTGAATGATGCTACGCCCTTGTGCTGGTGTGAGGACGTGGTTTTCTAGCAGTGCCCACAGATAGCCGTATTCTGGCGCGTTGATTGAAGAAATTGAAGGCAGTTCGAGATTATCTAAGGCGGTGTTAGCTTTGTAGCGGCGTAAATAGTCCCGCAGTCGCGATAAACTGCCTCCACTATCAGCGGCATAAGCAATTTGTCCGTTGAGAAAGAAGACAAACCAAAATGGTCCGGCGCTTCTTTTGGCTCTAGTAGATTCTTGGTAGGGACGACCAAAAACCATGCCCTTACTGCTGGCATCACCCCCTGCGCTATTTGCGTGGGGACTATAGGCTTCAACTAACAGTTCGCCTGTGCGCTGACCTAGCTCGATCAGTTGCAGGATGCTACGGATATCAATTTCATTCAACGTTCCCTGCATTTAATGAAAACGTACTCCTAAAAACCTTTTGATCAATCTGAGAATGAGAATCTGACTGCTCGTTGTACTGTTTTTGTTATAAATACCTCTAAATTGATGCCGATGTCTAAAATTTAAACCGTTTGGGGGCAGTCTGAGAATACGGCTTGATTCAAGTGTGAGTTCGCCCCTCTCTTGTCAAAAACAAAGGTTTTGTCGCTAATGAGCATCTTTCTGCAACAGGGCGACTTAACTAGGACTAACACGGATTGGGTCTTTATGTTGCTCTTGAAAGACACCGCTCGTTTGTTCGTGCAGGTCTGAAATACTATCGCCGCAGGGTCTTGCCAATTTTCTACCGCTGCTTTTAAACACAGTCGTGCTAAACTTGGAAACCTGCTTGGCTTCAATTACCAAAATTAAACTCACAAGTGCTTTGCTTGAAACACTAAGCGGCTTTTTTCCAATACACTTAGTCTAATTTAAGATTTGACATTGCGGATAAAGCTGACGGTAGTTGCCTTGCCTTTGGTTTAAACCCATCCTCCTAGTGTCATCCATAACAGGGGCTAACGAAAGGAGGGTTGCTTACTGTTACTGATGTAGAGTTCTTCCTAAACTCAGTAAGAACAGGTTAGGATGAACCAATGGAGGCATCCGCTGTTGATCGTAGTCTGTTCGACTCAGCAAACTCTCAGTTATGGAAGTGTTCTGTCTCCTTGGAACGATCATTTGTCGTCATTGGAGCCTTTCCCTGAGGAAGGCTGGTAATTAAAGATTTCTAATTTTTTGTAAAAAATTATAATTAGTTTCATAGAAATGCCAAGTCATAAAGAGATTGCTCAACCAAGAATTAAGATGCTTTCTTGTTTTGGCAATGTGGTCTTCCTAAACTGGATTAAATAGACAGACTAAGCATAGCGACTCGTTGGTTTAGTCACAGATTATGCACAAGACACGTATTGAGGACCCGCAGTGTGCTGTATCTAGCAGAAGTTCAAAAGAAAAGTGGTGGGATATTGGGCGGCAGTAAAGCCGAACTCAAACTGTTGGCTTGCCAACGGACGGATCAGAGCTGGAGTGCTGTACCTGGTGAGGAAACGGTTCCTGTCCCTACCGAAGAAGTTAATCGATTGACTGACGGTGTCCTAGTAATCGTTAAATTGGGTGGGAATCGACAATTGCAGGGGGCGTGTGAGCCAGCCGGAGGGCGGCTCGTCAATATGCTGCAAAATTTCTCTCGTCTGCTGGAAAAGTCAAAAAGCCAGGAAGAAGAAATCGAACAGTGGAAGCAGTCTTTGACTTATCAAAGTCAAGAACTCAACCGCCGTGAGATGGAGATGGAATCGCGGATTGAACAGATGCAAGCGATGGAGGAAGAAGCCCAACGCCTCGAAGGTCAACTCCAGGATCTGGAACGGGCGAAGGAGGAAACCGCCCGGCTTCGGGAAGAGTTTGAGCGTAACCGTCAGGAATTAGAAGGAGCTTGGGAACACCTACGGGGTGAACAACGCCGCTTAGACGAGCAAAAGGCTGACTATCAGCCCTCTGCTGGTTTAGATGAGCAACAGGCAGCCGTGATTCAAGAATTACTAGAGCGCCTATCGGTTGCCGTTGCCCCCACAGATGCGGTGCGGGAACAGCTAAATCAGGCGCTTGAAGTGGTCAACACTCAACAATCTGTACTGGAGAGTCAGTGGCAGGAGTGGGAGCAACAACACGCCCAAGCCTCTGAACTACAAGGAGATGTTGACCGTCAAGCCTCAGAGATTCAAAACCGCAAGCAAGAGTTGGAGCAAGCCCAACGGTCTTTTGAGGAAGCAAAGGCGGAGCTGAAAGTGCAGCAAAATGCTCTCTTAATCAAGCAAGATGCTGCCCAGATGCTGAATCTCCAACTCAGAAGCCAAGACGAACTCTTCCAGGAACTTACCCGTTTGGCGGCAACCTCGGTAGGTGTGACGATTAGCCAGAAAGTCGATCTCGAAGCCCTAGAAAATATGCCCTTGGGTGAGCTACAAGAAGTAGTGCAGAATTTGCAAAATGACCTAGAAAAAGTTAAGCGCTTTGTCAATGACCAGGAAGAGGAGTTAACTTTCCAACGTCAGGCGATTGAAGAATTGCAAGACAAGATGGGCGGGGCTAGCGAATATGACCGCATGAGTCTAGAGACAGAGCTAGCAGATGAACAAGACCGTTATCAACTGCTGGATGAATCGTTGGTGGGTTCGCGTCGGAATCTCCGGGAGCGAGAAGGGATTCTCAATCAGCACCAACGAGTGATGCACCGCCGCCAAGGTGTCACGGAAAGCAACAGCTCAGACCACCAGAAAATTGACTTGGGACCGATTCTGAGCCAGCTTGAGGGGCAACGACAACAACAGGCAGAGGAATTGCAAAGACTGGAAAACCAGATTGAGCAGATGCACAGAACCATCAACCAAACGGAGGGGATGGTTCAACATCAAGGTGGCGAACAGGAGGCAAAGCTCCAAGAGTTACAAAATTTGGAGAATAATTGGCAGACAATGCGGGAGTCAGTGGCTCAAATGTGGGGCAAGGTAACTCTTTATCAAGAAACGCTACAGCCACGGCAGGATGGTCTCAATGAACTCCGGCAACGGTTAGAAGCGATCGCTTATGCCCTTAATCAAATTCAAGAAACTGGGGACTATCAACTCCAGGCGATCTCGGAAATGCGACAAGCAATTGCAAGCTTAATCCAGTCAGCCGAACTAACGGCGTCTTAAATAAGTTGTTTGTTGCCCTTGGGTTAGGGGCGGGAAAGCGACTTACGGAGATTGCCGTAAGATAATCCAGTTGCCTTCAACTTCTGCGATCGCTCCTTGCCCAAAAGACGAGGTTCGGGAGCGGTTGGGGGCGGTAATTAATGCCGTTACAGCTTCGATTTGCTCATAGCTAGGAGCGCTTTTTTGAGCATCCTTGAGAAATTGCCGAATGACTCGGCGTTGTAAAGAAAGTGATGCTGGTTGCAAGACAAGGCGATTGAGTCTTGGGGGTGTGTATTCCTTGCTCGTTGTTTCCAAGTCTTTTCTTGCCATCGCTTGCTGTCGCAACTCTTGGGCGCAATTCTCAAGATATTCGACATCTGCCCGAAGGAGTTCGGCGGTTTGGGCTAAAGCCTTCTCAACTTGGGGGTTGAAATTGGTTTTTAGGTAAGGCAGGAGTTCTTGGCGGATGCGATTACGGGCATACTTGAGGTCTTGATTGTAGGCATCTTCCCAAATTAGTAAATGCTGGTCTTGACAAAACCCAAAGGTTTCCGAGCGACTGACTTCCAAGAGGGGGCGTACTAGCTGTAATTCAGTAGTGAGAGGACGTTGCCAGGTGAGAGCCTGTAAACCATCAGCACCCGCTCCCCGGATCAGGTTGTAGAGGACTGTTTCGGCGCGATCGCTTTTTGTATGCCCTGTAACAACGCTCTGGAAGCCCTGAGCTTGCGCCACCTCAATTAAAGCCTGATAGCGCCACTCTCTTGCTGCTGCCTCACTGGGGGGCAAATCCGGGGCAATTTGTAGGTAAAAGGGAATTGCCCAAACTTGGGCAATTTGTTGGACATGAGCAGCTAACCCAGTATCGAACTGCCAACGGTGATCACAATGAGCGATCGCCAATTTCCATCCCCACTTCGGTTGTAAATCTAGCAGCAATTTCGCAAGACACAGCGAATCTTGCCCGCCGGATACGGCAATTAATACACCCTGATTCTGCTGCAATAGCCGTCGTTGCCGCAGCGTTTGATGTAGCCTTGCGTGAAGCGGCGTCCAGGTTGGACGGTTAGACATTGGGTAATCAGCTTTCGGTGGCTTGCAGGCTCTTGCGGATGTCATCTAAAGGCGATATCGGCTCATCTGGGCAAAATTCTAAACATAGTTTAACTTTGCCCTTGCGCCAGTTGGAACCAGGTCTTAAAACCTCACAAGGTAAACCTTCACCTGACAGCAATTCTTTTGCCTTACCCCCTCCTTGTAGATAG
>CADCTM010000231.1:13285-13640 GCA_902805485.1 uncultured Coleofasciculus sp.
TTTTTGATTCATTTCTGTGATAAACTAACCATCATTAAATGTTTTGTACTGGATTACATACCGATCATGTTTTGCTGTATCCACGAAAAAACATCATTTTTCTCATGTCGCTGATCAATTAAGGCTTGTTTTGCCAGCTTGCCTGATTGATATCTTGCCAGACATCATCCAGTAGCGAATCATCTTCCTTATCTTCGGGATCATCGCTCAAAGAAATATCTTCAAACTGAAAGTCATCTTCAGTGCCGACAGACATTTCCCCAAAATCCAAGTCATCGTCGCCTACCGATATTTCTTTGAGCGATGATCCCGAAGATAAGGAAGATGATTCGCTACTGGATGATGTCTGGGCAAA
>CADCTM010000232.1:0-348 GCA_902805485.1 uncultured Coleofasciculus sp.
CAGACGAAACTTCTTCAGTCGCGCTAAAAGTGGCTTCAAAAGGGATGAACAAACAATTATTGAGTATTAGCCTAGCCTTGCCTATATTAATCCTTGGAGCAGGTTACAGTTTAGCCAGTCACAAGGTCATAAATCAAGGAAACTCACCGAGCGCTCAATCGACTGGCAGAACTTATCAGCTTAGACTCAAGACTCAACAACCTCAGCCATTTCTCATATCAGCTAGAGATGAAGAAAAAAAAGAGTGTCAATGGCTAGGAATATGTAAAGAAAAGTAATTGAAGGGGCATCTTTTTTTCTGCAACGAGATGAATGGCTCATTGAATCAGGCGCAATAAACCATAAGAA
>CADCTM010000232.1:358-3685 GCA_902805485.1 uncultured Coleofasciculus sp.
ACTGGAAGAATGGGACTTGATCTACCAAAATTTTACAAAGCCTGTAATCCCAGCAAACCCTTGAGCATGGGAGAAGCGGAAGAGCGGCAGTATTATATTGATTTTTCCTCAGTGCGGGGGAACAAAATCATTGAATCACTAAAGCGAACAATTGCCGTCATTTCTCCCAATGAGCCGACTTGCCAGCTATTTACAGGACATATTGGCTGTGGTAAATCTACAGAATTGCTCCGACTAAAAACCGAATTAGAGCAGCAAAAATTTCATGTGGTTTATTTTGAGTCTTCTCAAGACTTGGACATGGCAGATGTTGATATTACCGACATTTTACTTAGCATCGCCCGTCAGGTAAGTGAAAGTCTCGAAGCTGTTAAAATCAGACTCCATCCAGGGTATTTTACCAATCTCTTCACCGAGGTTGTAGATTTCTTGCAAACACCAATCGAAATTGAAGCCGAGGCAGAATTATCTGTTGGAATTGGAAAAATTACCGCTAAAACTAAAGAAAGTCCCAAGCTAAGACGCCGTTTAAGGGAATACTTAGAACCGCGTACCGCTGGAATTTTAGAATCGCTCAATAAAGAATTACTCGAACGGGCAACCGCTGAATTAAAGCGACGGGGAAAAGCCGGATTAGTTGTCCTTGTCGATAATTTAGACCGAGTAGATATTCGCCCTCTACCTTCTGGAAGAACTCAACCAGAATATCTATTTATTGACCGAGGCGAACAGCTCAGAAAACTTAATTGTCACGTTGTCTATACGATTCCTTTGGCATTGATTTTCTCCAACGATTGCGAAACCTTAAAAAATCGCTTGGGTGGTGGTTTAACGACCAAAGTCTTGCCGATGGTACCAGTGCGACACCGGACGGGCGAAGAATTTGAGGCAGGTATGGCACTGCTGCGGCAAATGGTTGTGGTGCGGGCATTCCCCCACGAAACCTGGGAAAAACAGCTACAGTTGACAACAGATGTGTTTGATACTCCAGAGACATTAAATCGCCTATGTCGGATCAGTGGTGGTCATGTGCGGAACTTGTTAGGACTGTTGTTTGACTGTCTCCGGCAAGAAGATACACCGATTTCTCGTGAGTGTTTAGAGAGGGTAATTCGGGAACGTCGTGATACCTTAACGTCGTCTATTGATGATGAGGAATGGGAGTTACTGTTTCAGGTGGTGCAACAGCAAACCGTAAAAGGCGATACGGAATATCAAACTTTGTTGCGAAGTATGTTTGTTTTTGAATACCGCGACCATGAGGGGTGCTGGTACGGTATTAATCCCGCGTTAGAAGAGGCGCAGCAATACCAGTCATGGGTGAAGCAAATCGAGCTGAAGAGGTAGGGGCATATAACGAGCGTTCTTTAAATGCGCTTGATCGGGCGATCGCACTTTCACGAGGGGAATTTTCTCTCGTGTTGGTGCGTTGTAATTATAAACGTCTACGCGATCGCTTACTACGCGACTTAAAAAAACGTTCTGAAGATCGATACCAAATTAAAGAATTAGTCCTCCCTTCATCCGTAAAAACTCTTTATACAACTATTCAAAATTACGAGGACTGGGAACTATGCCCCTCCTCGGAAGACAATTGTGCCTTGTTCGTTCTTGGTTTAGAGTCTGTAGTTGCTCTTGAGGACTTATTTGCCTCTAGTAATCAAGTGCGGGATGAGTTTCGCAAACGCCTACCTTTTCCTTTAGTGTTGTGGGTAAATGAGGAGGTATTGCAAAAATTAGTGCGGTTTGCGCCGGATTTTGCGACTTGGGCGGCAACACCGATTAAGTTTGAAATTGCGACAAGTGAATTAATCGATTTCCTGCAACAAAAAGCAGACGCTTTATTTAATACGGTATTAGGTGGTGGCAGTGGCAGATATGCTCCTTGGCGGGTTTGTCAGCATCATTCTTCTCTGAATTTAGCAACTGATTGTAGATCGCGTTTAGAACTAGACTCTGCGCTGAAAGATTTGCAGAGTCGCAAACAAGTTATTAAGCCAGAATTAGCAGCAAGTCTGCAATTTTTGTTAGGTCAATATGACTATGCCAGTGACATAATTGATTCGGCATTAATCAACTATCAAAACAGCCTCCGATTTTGGCGAACTACTAACAATCTTGAAAGGCAAGGAGTCCTGTTATTTTATATCGGCTTGTGTTATTGCCGCATGGCGGATTTGCATCCGGCAAATAGAAAGCGCAACTTGGAAGAAGCTTGGCCATATTTGCTGCAATGTGTGGATACCTTTACTACTGCAGGGCGGCAAGATTTGGTGGCGCAGTTTATCACACAACTGGCTGAAGTTTTGCAACGTTTGGAAGCTTGGGACACATTGCAGATTTTAGGGCAAAAGTCGCTGCTTTTACATCAAACCTATGGCTCGGCGGTGCAACTGGCTCAAGATTATGGCTTTTTGGCGGAGGTTTCGCTTTGGCACTCTCGCTGGCACGATGCTAGTGAGTTGGCGCAACAGGCGTTATCAATTTTAGTGAATGTTTCGAGCAAACCTATACAGCATCAAGGTTTGCATCGCTTTTTATTAGCTCAATGCTATCAGTTATTTTTAGTAAAATCCCTGCGAGAATTACGGCAGTTTTCCGAGGCGCAAGAGTATTTGGAAGTGGCAAGTCAGGGGTTGCAAGAAGCGATCGCCAATAGCGATCATCGTTATGAACCCCAGCGTTACCTCCACTTATTAGAGGGCTTAAGAACGCTCTATTTTGAGGAAGGGCGGTACTTAGAGGCATTTCGGCTCAAACAAGAGCAACGGTCAATTGAGCAGTTGTACGGCTTGCGAGCCTTCATTGGTGCGGCACGCCTCCAACCCCAGCGCCCCGTGAGTAATCCAGCTTTGGCACCAATTGAGCAACAAGAGATTGCGGCACAGGAAATTGCTGCATCTGGGCGACAGCAAGATGTTAACCGATTAATTGAGCGGATTAGCCGTGCTGACCATAAATTAACTGTAATTCATGGGCAGTCGGGGGTGGGGAAAAGTTCAATTGTTTTGGCGGGATTAGTGCCGGCGCTGAAGCACAAACCAATAGGCGATCGCATTGCCTTACCTGTTATCCCCCAAGTTTACACCGATTGGGTTAGGGAATTAGGGAAATCCTTGGCACAAGCGATCGATGAATTGGGTGGCAATGATGGGGAAGAATCACTTGATTTGAGCTTTAATTCTCTTCAAACGAATCAAGAAAAAATTCAAGTGATTCTTGAGCAGTTGGGGCAAAATGCTGAACGTAACTTGTTAACGGTTTTGATTTTTGATCAATTTGAAGAATTTTTCTTTGTCGCAGCAAATCAATCTTATAGAACTTTAT
>CADCTM010000233.1 GCA_902805485.1 uncultured Coleofasciculus sp.
CCAGGTATTACTACGATCTCTTCCCTAACAACTGAACGATTAAATGCTCAAACAAAAAAGATGATTCCCAATCACTTATTCACCAATACTTAGCGTTGCTCCAGCGGAATCCAGGGCAATTGTCGGTATTGTCACCATTGCCGCCGTTGTCGTTTCACTCAAACCGACAAGCCATCCTGGTTGGATGCCCAAGATCACAATCAAAATCGCTAAAACAATCGCTGATACGCGCTCTTTCCATAGCACTTTCGGTAAATCAAGCACTCTTGTAGACAGACGCCCAAAAAAGGCACAATCCAGCAAAATTAGCAGGTAAACAGCGGTTAAGCCAGTACCGAGCATACACAAAAGGGTTTGCACCGGAAACACTGGGTAGCTGCCCCGGAATACTAAAAACTCGGAGATAAATCCAACCATTCCCGGAATTCCAGCACTTGCCATCACACCTACTACCATCAACGCCCCGATTAGTGGTAAGCCTCGTTCTGGGTTCAACAAACCATTGAGGACATCCAAATCGCGCGAACCAGTCTTTTTATAAACAACGCCCACCAGTAAAAACAGTAGCGCTGATATCAAACCATGACTGACCATTTGGAGGACTGCACCGGCAAGTGAGAGGGGGGTAGCTGCGGCGAAGGCGAGGAGGATATAGCCCATGTGAGCAACAGAACTATACGCCACCATTTTTTTCATATCCCGTTGAGCGATCGCATTAAATGCGCCATAAAGCACACTTACCACTGCCCAAGTTGCCAAAGCCGTAGATAAAGACGCCCAAGCTTCGGGAAATAATCCCAGTCCAAACCGTAATAACCCATAAGTCCCCAACTTCAGCAACACACCCGCCAACAGTATAGAAATGGGAGTTGATGCCTCAACGTGAGCATCCGGCAACCAAGTATGGAAAGGTACTAAGGGAATTTTGATGCCAAAACCAACCAGAAGCGCTCCCAGAAGCAGCAATTGTTGACTTTTTGGTAGTAATGCCGTCAGTTCAACCGTATCACTGTAGGCAAAGCTAGTTGCCCCACTCAAAAATACCGCACCCAAGAATGCCACAAGAATTAATGCACCAGAAACCGCTGTATAAAGGAGAAATTTGGTTGCTGCATAACCCCGCCGTTGTCCTCCCCAAATCGCAATTAACAAATACAACGGAATCAGTTCCAGCTCATAAAACAAGAAAAACAACAGTAAATCTTGAGCGACAAAAGCACCGACAACGCCAGCATTCAATAGCAAAATCAACGAGTAATATAAGCGGGGTCGTTCTAGCGTTTCATCAGTGCTGTAAAGAGCAATAACTGTGAGCAAGGCATTTAATAACAGTAATGGCAAAGATAGCCCATCTATCCCCAAACTGTAGGTTAAACCTAAAGCATCAATCCACGGCAGATTCTCCTGAAACTGTTGGCGCACATCACTAATGTTAAATTGCAACAGCAGTACAACTGACCAAATAAAGGCAGCAATAGTAACGGCTAAGGCTATTTGCCGTGCGCCCTTAGATGTGATGGTTCCAGGCCAAAACCCGATCAGAGCGGCACTGACTATTGGCAACCAAATTAAGGCACTGAGCATAATTTGTCCTTTGGTAATAAGTAATGACTAATGACCACTCAGTAATGACCAATGCGTCAAAGACCATTGACTCCAAGCCCATTGATTGAGTGGCCAGCTCATGAAAAGAGCAAAAAGGCTCACTCCTATGAGGATCGTTAAGGCATAAAACTGGGTTTTCCCTGAAGAACTATACTTCAAGCTCTGACCGCTAAAAACAGTGGCAAGACCGACCAAGTTTACTAAACCATCGACGATATAGAGGTCAATCCAGGCTGTGATTTTAGAGAATAAATCGACGGCAAAAACGACGGTAAGGCGGTAAAGTCGATCGACGTAAAAGTCGTAGGATAGTAGGTCTTGGACAAACTTTAAGGGAATCAGAACTGACCGTGACCAAGTTCTGGGTAGGTACACAATTGCTCCCAAACCGCAACCTAATAAGCTTGATGTTACTAACAGTAACTGAGCGGGTTCAACCAGGTATTGATATTTGAAAGGCGGCAAGAGTGATAGTTGTTGAAGTAACAAGGGTGTCATGAGTGTCACCACGGTTAATGTCACCATCGGTAGTGCCATCGGCCAGTCCACTTCGGGGGCACGATGAGTCTTTGGATGAGGGTTTCCCAGGAATACTAAACGAAATACACGGGTAATACCGAAGGCTGTAATGCCGTTAATCAAAAGAAAAATGGCGACTAACCAGGGTTGCTCACCCCAAAAGGCATTAATTCCTTTACTCAACGCCCAATATCCTCCGAGGGGTAGTAGTCCAATTGAGCCAGCAGCACCCACCACAAAAGCACTAGTGGTAGCAGGCATCCGTGACCACAAATTCCCCATTTCTGTCAGGTCTTGGTTGTTTGTAACGAGAATGACGGCGCCGATGCTCATGAATAGCAGCCCTTTGGCAACGGCATGGGCAAGCAATAAGGCAGCGGCAACATCGGCGCGTTGCATCCCAAGGGCAATAAAGACTAGACCGAGATAAGCGCTGGTGGTATGGGAGAGCGATCGCTTAATATCAATTTGGGCAATGGCAACTAATGATGCTCCAATCGCTGTAACACTTCCAATCGCCACTAAGGTTGCTAGTGTGACTGGCGAAAGGGCTAAAATCGGTAGGAGTTGAATCAGCACATAAGCGCCACAACCGACAACTAGACAATTTCGCAACAAGGAGGCTGGATTAGGTCCTTCCATTGCCTCATCCAGCCATAAATGCAAGGGGAATTGAGCGCATTTACCGATGGAACCGGAAATTAATGCCAATCCTAATAATGTTGCAGTCATTGGCGGTAAATTTGCTGTTTCTGCCCACTGGTATAAGTCAGGAAAGTTTAAGCTTCCGGCTAAAGTCGCTAGTGTGACAACTCCCATCAATAAGATGATGTCTCCAACCCGTTTGGTTAAAAAGGCATCTCGTGCTGCTGTCACTACCAACGGTTGAGCATACCAAAAGCCTACGATTAAATAGGTGCTGAGGGTCAGCATCTCCAACAAGGCATAGCTGAGGAATAAGGAATTACTGAGGGCGATACCACTCATTGCTCCTTCAAAAAATCCCATTAAGGCAAAGAAGCGAGCAATTGCCCAATCCTTTTCCATATAGCCAAGGGAATAAAGTTGTGCTAACAGACAGAGACTGGTTACAACTTCCATTGCCCCAGCACTAATCGGTGAAATTTCTACTGCCAAAGATAAATCTAAGTCAGCAACGTGGAGCCAGTGATAAACTAACTCTCTCGCTGGATGGTTGAAGGCTGAAGCTAAGATAAACCAGCCATGAATGCAGGCTAAAACCGTCATCAACAAGTTAAAGTAAGCTGCAGGTCGGGGTCCTGTACGCCGAATCATTCCGGTTGCCCAGGGTAAGGTTAAAACAGCGCCAGCCAAACCGTAGAAAGGCACCCACCAACTCGTCTGAGTGAAAAACTCGCTTGTCACGCTTTCATCCCTCGCCGTTTCTCCAATTAGTTAAAATTTGACAACAATAACTCCGATATAGTTTTAGAAAAACCGGAGTAAATTGTTTATATCTAGTTAATAAAGCTTGCGTTTCTACAGGTGTTTGTTTGATAGTTGGCAACTCTAGTAATGAATGGTATATCAAAGA
>CADCTM010000234.1 GCA_902805485.1 uncultured Coleofasciculus sp.
TTTCTAAGTTAGAACTAAGATTTTTGACTCTGCCTGCAAAATGAAAAATCAAGAAAGTATAGAGAATTCCCAGAGCAATTAAAAATATTAAAATGACTGGATTCCCTAAAATTAATTCTTTCATGGTTTTGGTAGTTCCTATTAAAAACAGGCAGGTGAAAGCGATAATTTTGAATTAATTTTACCAGGAAAAAGCGAGACTTAGGCTCCTTTCTCCAAAATTCACGGCAGTAAAATTCCGGATGCCACTTTGTACTCAACGTAGGATTTTAGGTATAGGTTATGCTGGAAACGCACTTTTGAGGGAACGAGTAATCAGCAATATGGACTGGGTATTTTCAGAACCATTAAGTGTTGAAAGGTTAACAATTGCGATCGCTGATTTACCACCGTCCTTGCAGGGCACCAAACTGGTACAGCTTTCCGATTTACATTACGATGGCGTAAGACTATCAGACAATGTACTTGCTCAAGCCATAGAAGCAACAAATCAAGCCCAACCCGATTTAATCCTTCTCACGGGCGACTACGTAACAGCCGAGCCAGAACCAATTTACTCCCTAGTAAAACAGTTAAAGCACCTGGAAAGCCGCGCCGGAGTTTGTGCTGTCTTAGGCAACCATGACCTATACTACCGTCAGTCCAAAGCTCAGATCACTGAAGCTTTGACCAGCATTGACGTGCAAGTTTTATGGAATGAAATCGCTTATCCCTTGGGCACAGAATTACCCATCGTCGGACTTGCTGATTTTTGGGCAGGTAAATTCGACCCAGCCCCCGTAATGAACCAACTTGATTCTAAAACCCCCCGCATCGTCCTCTCTCATAATCCTGATAGTGCCGAACTCTTGCAGCAATGGCGGGTAGATTTGCAGTTATCGGGTCATACACATGGCGGTCAGGTGATGATACCAGGAATTGGTCCGGCACCTGCATTACTTAAAAAACTCCAACCCTACATTCCCAAGGCCGTGCAGTCTAGGATACCGTTTATCAAAGCCTGTACCACAGTTGTGAAGCATTGGGAATGGGCGCAAGGACTGCATCAAGTCGGCAGTAACCAGCTATACATTAATCGCGGATTAGGCACTTATTCACCAGGACGGTTATTTTGTCCGCCAGAAGTAACCGTGATCACATTAGTGTGAACCTGGGGATTTAATCGTCCTAAAACAATTACTGCCCTAAAACCGCCCCTTCTTCCATCAACAAAATAATTCCCTGGCGTAACTTCTCAACAATAAGCGGCGTGCAAATCACTCGGCAACTAATCGTCTTACCACGGCGGTTAACAGCTTCCAACTCTAATTCCTCATAGTCAGATGTCCCAGCTTGACAGCTACGAATCGGTATCCTAAGTTGCTCTACAGGTAGACCAATATCCAAATCGAAGAAAAAGTGTCCCTGAATCTCCTCCATACGTAAACCCCACAACTCTACAGCCCGACCATTCCAAAGCTGGATGCTGAGACGACTATCTAAAACCACCATCCCAACGCGGATACTAGTGAGGATAGATTCCATAAAGGCGTTAACGTGATTAAGTTGAACCGTGCGATCGCGTAATTCTTCATTCGTCGCTTGGAGTTCTTCATTAGAAGACTGGAGTTCTTCATTCATCGTTTCCAGTTCTTCGTTGGTACTTTGAAGTTCCTCGTTCGTTGTTTCCAGTTCTTCGTTAGTACATTGCAGTTCTTCGTAAGCGGTTTCTAGTTCCTGGGTAAAACGCTGAAGTTCCCGCTCCAAGAGGTTCGTGCGCGTCGAATCATTGAAAATAATCGTAACACCCAGCACTTCCGTGTTGCTACCAAGCAGAGGAATAATCTCAATATCCAGATACAGGATATTACTCTTACTTAGCGTCGGAAATTCCACGTTCGTTAGTTGAAGCGGACGTTGTTCGGCATAAACTTGCTGAATAGGCGATCGCAGTTCTGCTGGACGGTAAGATAGCTCAAGGTCTTGAAATGGACGCCCCAAATCATTGCTACTTAGATTAAATAGCGATCGCGCCTGTCGGTTAGCGAGGATTAAGTTGCCCTGAATATCAACAATAATTTGAGCAACCGCCAGACACTCAAAAGCTTCATCCCGTAAACGCATATTTTCTACCAGATGGTTTCCCACCACCGTATTTTCTGCTTCTGCTATTACCTGTAAACGATCACGCAGGCTAACTTTTGGCACTTTAGAAAAAATTCGATACTTAAGCTGTACGGGAGTAAAAAGATTGTTATGAGTCAGCAACATCTCTGCTTTACCCACAAACAAAAAGCCTGTATCCTTGAGGGCAAAATGGAAACGAGCCAAAATCCGGGCTTGAGTTTCCGCATTAAAATACATCAAAGTATTACGACACACCAACAAGTCCAGACGGGAAATCGGCGCATCCTGAACCAAGTCATGCCGTCCAAAAATGATCGCGCGTCGTAGCTCATTGCGAAAAGTATAAACTGTTCTTGCCGTGTCAAAGTAGCGCCCCCGTAGTTCCTCCGGCACATTTCGCACCACCCTTGCCGTATAAGAGGCGAGGCGACCCTGAGTTAAGGTATCTTCATCGACATCTGTGGCATAAATTTTTACCCGTTTTTTAAATTCTTCTATCCCTAACGCTTCTGCTAAGATAATTGCCAGGGTATAAGCTTCTTCACCAGATGCACAGCCGGCACTCCAAACACGAATCGGCTCATTCTCTGCCTTAAAGTCAAGAATACGCGGGATAATCTCTTCAGCAAGGCTCTGCCAAGCTGAGGCATCTCGAAAAAAAGTAGTCACATTTAACAATAAAGCATCGAACAGGTAAGTAAGTTCAACCGAGTTCACTTGCAAAAAGTCGAAGTATTCTCCGTAAGACTCAACCTTGACTTTTGCCATGCGCTTTTTCATCAGGCGCATCAAACTAGGGCGTTTATAACCGGTGAAATCAAACCCGCGACTACGTTTAAGATAATTGAGCAAAGCCTCAAATGCTTCGTCTTGCATAGCTTCACCCATTAAATTCTTCCTTGAATCACTAAATTAGCGATCGCCCCAGCAATTTTATCTAATGGTAATACCCAATCAACGCAGCCTGTTTGGATCGCCGCCAAAGGCATTCCCCAGATTTTTGAGGTTGCCTCATCCTGAGCGATTACTTTACCACCCATTTTTTTAATCGCCCTGACGCCCGTCGAACCATCCCTATCTCCCCCTGTTAACACTACCGCGAGCGCACGGTCTTTATAACTTTCAGCAACAGACTCAAATAAAATCTCAGCAGACGGGCGAACAAAATGAACTTTGGCAGTTTGGGATAAGGAAAGACTACCATCAGGATTAACCAAAAGGTGATAGTTTGGCGGCGCAATGAAAACCTTACCTGGACTCAGTTTGCATCCTTCCGCAGCTTGGATTACCTCCAGGGCAGTGCGACGGTTGAGGATTTTATCCAAGACGCTAGGATAATTAGGGGCAAGATGCTGCACTATTACCAACGCGGCGGGAAGCTCAGACGGTAAATCCGATAAAATGCAACTCAACGCATTAAGTCCATCTGCCGATGCCGTGAGTGCCACAATATCAAAAGCTGGGCTGGGAAGATTTTTCGGAGAGCCTGTTTTTTTTAACGTTTCTACCTCTAACGCCTCTGAAGACAGATTGTTAATAATTAAGCGATCGTCTGATGGGGTTTT
>CADCTM010000235.1 GCA_902805485.1 uncultured Coleofasciculus sp.
AGTCTTGTGTTGTTTACCACAGCTATTAACCAACAACAAAAACTAATTACCAAAATTAATGCGTCTTCCTGATGAGTCAGAGACTCCTTTCCAAATCAACATCGTGCCGATGATTGATGTCCTTTTCTGCATCCTTGCCTTTTTTATCGTTTCCTCTTTGTATTTAATCCGTTCCGAAGGGCTACCTGTAGACTTACCAAAAGCGGCAACAGCACAAAGTCAACTTCAAGCTCAAATTGTTGTGACTATTGATGTTAATGGTGCAATTGCCCTCAACCGTCAACCAATTGAACTGCAAGATTTAGCAGAAGAAGTACGCTCTTTGGTTGGACAAAAGACTGAAGCATTGGTAGTAATTAATGCAGATACTAGGGTTACTCACGGCGCTGTGGTGAGTGCAATCGACCGCTTAAATCAGGTGAATGGGGTAAAATTAGCGATCGCTGCCGAGAAACAGTAAGCTACAAAATTCGTTCTAGAATGTTAATCATTAATTAGAACCACTCCCTAACACAAAAAGGCTCAAAAGAGTGCCAGCGTTCCAAAGACTGTGAAGGAGAATGGAAGAAAGAAGATTCCGCGATCGACTGTAGACAATTGCCAACACCATTCCCAACGTTGCTAGAGGCAAGACTTCTGACAAGCTGAGATGGGCGATCGCAAATAACAAACTACTGGCAAGAATTGCGCCCCAAACTGGTAGATAACGAGTCAAGGAAGGCAATAAAAAGCCTCGGAACATAATCTCCTCAAATATCGGTGCTGCTACCGATGCTGTTAAGAAAAATATTAACAACGCTCCATTATCCCTTCCCTCCAATGCCAAAGGTAAAATTGGGTTACTACCTCCTTGTCCTTGCCAAAGTTGCTGATTAATTAGTGATACTAAAATCACCAAAGGTACGGCGACTAAATATCCCCCAAATCCCCAAAGAAACCAGTTGCTGCGGAATTTAAAGCGAAACCATTCCTCCGGTACAGGTAAAAAAGGTTTGATGGAAAGATAAAGAACTAATAACCCGCCACCTGCCATCAATAAGTAACTTACTAGGACATAAAGCGCCTTGATTCGGACAGTAAAACCGCTAGGATTTACCTGTAACAAGCCAAATAAGACTGGCAATAAGAATTGACCAATAAAGAAAAAACCGACAATCAGAACTTGCCAAACAATTTCCCAGTCCCAAGGTGTTTCCCAAGGAACATCAGCGTTAGTTGCTAAAAGCGATCGCTTGCCTTGAATCAGTCGTTGTGCCAATAAAAACAGTAAAAGCGTAATACCGAGTAAACCACAAACTCCTGGTATTCCGCCAATTACAGCTAACTTAAAAATCGCTTGTTGAGCAATCTCTTGCTCTGTAGATTGAAGCGATAATAGAGCATCTTGGCGCTGCTGTAATTGATACAGTTTGCTTAATGAATAATATCGGAACCAGCTATCTAGATTTTTTTGGATTTGTGGTTCCGCATCCGGTAATAAGCGAGGGGTTTCACTCCACAAACCAACTAACACCTGTGCTGTCTGTGCTAATGACTCATCTGGTACTGTTTGATTTTCTTTTTGGGCGACGCGGCTAGCTAAATTATTCCACGTTTTAAGTGCCGTATCGGTTTGTTTTTGTTGAATTTGCAGCAGTCCCAAACGCAAATCTAGCTCATTAATTAAACGTTTTACCTGAGAATATGATTCTTGTAACTGCTGCCGTTGCGCTTCGGGATTAGGATTATCAATTGGGGGCAATTGCTGTTGCGTAGCGACATCAGGAGGCAGCGCTACTTCGGTGCTAGAGTTCTCCTTGAGTTTTGCAATAACTTTAGCTTGGGTAGTTTGGGCAGTTTTGCGTGCCTCTTCATACTGTTTTTGTGCCGCTTTAAACGGTTCATCGCCAATTAAAGCATTACGCGCCCCAGTAAAATCAGTTTTGGCGTCGGTGTTTTTACTCGGTTGCCACTCGGCGGCGTGAAGTAATAGATTCGTTTGGTAAAGTTCCAAGCGACTTTGAATCTGAGGCTGACTCCAGCTTTCTACTAAAGATAGACTGACTTTGGCGATCGCAAAAATCGTCAGCACAACCAAAATCAACCGTTTAATGGTTACAAGCCCCTTCACAAGCTGCCTCTCTAACTCTCACGCTCAATTATCGCATTGCTGACTCAACCCTAGGCTTAGACTTTAGGTAGGTGTCCCGTTGCAAGTTAAAATGACCCTGGAATTGGGAGATGCTCAAAGGTGACAATCACACTGCCTATAACTTGGGCGGTTTACAGGAAAGCAAAGGAGGGTTAAAAGATTGACTACTCGCGTCATTATCGTGCGTCACGGTCAAAGCAGTTATAACATCGAAAAAATCATTCAAGGACGCTGTGATGAGTCAGTCTTGACTGAGAAAGGCAGCGCTGATGCCAAAAAAGTCGGGGAAACCCTCAGTACCCTCAGCGTTGATGCTGTCTACTGTAGTCCCCTACAACGGGCAAAACGCACCGCCGAAATTATTCAATCTTATCTGCCCGGTTCTCCAGATTTACGGGCAGTAGACAAACTCATGGAAATTGATTTGCCGCTTTGGGAGAAGCTGAAAAAGACAGAAGTTAAGGAAAAATTTCCTGATGAATACCGTTGTTGGAAAGAACGTCCTCACGAGTTTTTTATGGCTATCCCAACATCCGAGGGGATAAGGAAACACTTTACCGTGTTGGCACTCTACGAACAAGCGCAGCAATTTTGGCAAGAATTTCTGCCTCAGCATCAGGGAGGTACAATTTTAATCGTCGCCCACAACGGTATCAATCGCTGCTTGATTAGTAGTGCGATCGGTGTTCCTCCATCAAGTTATCATTCGATTCAGCAGTCAAATTGTTGCATCAATGTGCTGAATTTTACGGGGGGTTGGGAAGAACCCGTGCAATTAGAATCGTTAAATCAAACCTCTCATTTAGGTAATAGTTTACCCACACCGCGCGAAAATCGCGGCTTACGTCTGTTGCTTGTGCGCCACGGTGAGACAGAATGGAATCGTGCCTCCCGTTTTCAGGGTGGAATTGATGTCCCACTGAATGACAATGGACGTGGACAAGCACAACAAGCGGCAGAATTTCTTAAGGATATCCCTATTGATTTTGCCGTTAGTAGTCCGATGCTGCGTCCCAAGGAAACTGCTGAAATTATCCTCACCTCTCACCCTGATATCCCGCTAGAACTACAAGATGCCCTTAAAGAAATTAGTCACGGGCTTTGGGAAGGGAAATTAGAGGCAGAAATTAAACAGCTATACCCGGACTTATTGCATCAGTGGCAAGTGGCTCCAGAAACGGTACAGATGCCAGAGGGAGAGAATCTAGAGCAGGTCTGGGAGCGAGCAATTGACTGTTGGAATGCCATTGTTAATTCAGCCGAGGTGTCTTCTACTGAACTCAAAATTGGTCTTGTTGTTGCTCATGATGCGATTAATAAGGTCATTCTCTGCCACATTCTTGGTTTGAGTCCTAAATCGATTTGGTGTATTAAACAAGGGAATGGTGCTGTGAGTGTGATTGACTATCCCCAAGGTTTAGAACAAGCACCGATATTGCAAGCGATGAACATTACTACTCACTTATCTGGAGGTGTTCTAGATAAAACAGCGGCGGGTGCTTTGTGAGAATTAAAATTTGCAGGAAGGTAAGCT
>CADCTM010000236.1 GCA_902805485.1 uncultured Coleofasciculus sp.
GAAAATAAAATTTATCCACCATATAACCTTGCATTAGCCAGTGAAAACTTATGAAATGAGCGTTAAGAATTACTACCAATTCGCTCGTTTATTTTTATTAAAGGGTTGACCGCTAAACGGCTGAACACCGCTCGCAGGATAGGCATCATCAGTGGGACTGAAAATCCTGACTACGGCTTCAGAAAGATACTGAGCTATGCTGTCTAACAGTTTGTAAATACCCATAAAGCTACTCTCCTGATAAGTTGAGTGACGAGCTGGATTTAAACTGAGTTAATTATCGGTTGCTGTACTTTTATTATGAGCGAGTCTAGATGATTTGATTGACTTTGCAATATTTGTTTGATTATGTTTGCAATACTTTTTGCTGGGGCAAGTGTTGGACAAGCTTATTCGGGAAATTTCTAAAAATTTCTTACCCTAACCCTCCAAGGCGTTTTTTTCTCCAACTCGTTATTGCCATTAATCCTAAACTCCTCCTTTGGGGGGATATTAATAGCTGCTTCCAGGCAAATTTTAGATAAATATACTATTAAAAAGTTTATAAATTTTGTAAATTAGTCATAAATTACTGACATATGGGAAGCCGATTTTAAAACTCTTCAATTTCCCGAATCGCCAAAACATCCCAAAAGCCATAGAGAATAAGCGAATTTTTGCATCTCACCCCCAAGTCAAGGGAAAAGCTTAGGAATTAAAAATAATTTTCAACTCGTTAAATTTTGGTATATTCTACTATAATTTAAGAAATCAACCCTGCTCCTAAACTGAGCCATGAAAACTTTCATAGACAGGGACCGAGATCAGGACAAGCTTGCGGCAACAGGGCAACGGGAAGACCAGGAACTAACCATTGCGGCTGAAGATTATAGTCTATTAACTGACCTTTACCAGCTAACGATGGCAGCTTGTTACACCGGGGAAGGTTTGGCACAACGCCCCGCCTCATTTGAGTTATTTGCACGCAAGTTACCTGAAGGGTTTGGCTATCTAATTGCAATGGGGTTGGCACAGGCGCTGAACTACTTAGAAAAGTTCCGCTTTACTTCACGTCAGTTAGAGGCGTTGCAAGCCACAGGGATTTTTGACTCGGCGCCAGCGCAATTCTGGTCTCTATTAGCACAAGGGCGCTTTACTGGGGATGTTTGGGCAGTGCCGGAAGGGACGGCGATTTTTGCCAATGAACCATTTCTACGGGTGGATGCCCCGTTGTGGCAGGCGCAGTTAGTGGAAACTTACCTGTTGAATACGATTAATTATCAAACCCTGGTGGCGACACGGGCGGCACGGTTGCGGGATGTGGCGGGTTCAGAGGCGAAGTTGTTGGAATTTGGCACAAGGCGGGCATTTAGCCCCCAAGGCTCAATTTGGGCAGCACGGGCGGCAATTGCTGGGGGGTTGGATGGGACTTCAAATGTTTTGGCAGCACTGAAGCTAGGGCGTAAGCCAAGTGGTACGATGGCTCATGCTTTGGTAATGGCGATCGCTTCTTTATCGGGTAGCGAGCAAGAAGCTTTTACAGCATTTTATCGCTACTTTAGCGGTTCTCCGTTACTAATTGATACTTACGATACAGTGGCGGCGGCGCAGGGTTTGGCACAACGGGTAAAGGCTGGGGAGATTGAAGTTACGGGCGTACGTTTAGATTCAGGAGATTTAGTCACCTTGTCGCAAAAAGTGCGATCGCTTTTACCCCATGTCACTATTTTTGCGAGTGGTGATTTGGATGAGTATGAAATTGCCAGACTTAAAAAAGCTGGTGCTTGCATTGATGGCTACGGGTTAGGAACGCGACTAGTTACGGGAACACCTGTAAATGGTGTTTACAAACTTGTGGAAATTGATGGTATTGCCACGATGAAACAGTCGAGTAATAAAGCCACGTATCCGGGACGGAAGCAAATTTATCGCCAAGTTGTAGAAGAAAAATTTATTCAAGATCGATTAGCGTTAGCATCAGAATTGCCTTTAGAAAATGAGCAACCTCTTCTGCAATTAGTTATGGAACAAGGTCAACCAATACAACCCTCAGAACCCTTGGCAGAGATTCAAAAGCGCACAACGGCTTCAGTGAATAGTCTCTCGAGTTCAACGCGCCAAATGTATGACCCGATTGAGTTTTTCGTGGAAATTTCTAAGCCGCTACAACAGCTAACCTTAGCAACACAACAACGACAAAAAGCAGAGGCTTCTTTAACGCCTTAATAATTAAAAGATTTAATTCATTAAATGACTCCTATAAACCTATCTAATCAGTCCGGAAAGTAACAACAAAGAGCTGTGTGCATCTGTGGTTTCATTTACACAAAATTGAACGATAGGTTCCAACAATCAAAAACAAAAAAATATGGTTAATATTGCCTTGTTTGGTACTAGTGCTGATCCCCCAACTTATGCCCACAAAGCTATCCTGAACTGGTTGTCTTCTCACTACGATCATGTAGCAGTTTGGGCGTCAGATAACCCGTTTAAGTCTCACCAAACACTGCTAGAACATCGCTCAAAGATGCTACGGTTACTAATTGAGGAGATTGCGCGACCGAATATTAGTTTATACCAAGGACTGAGTAGCCCCAGAACTTTGGAAACGGTTGAACAAGCGCAACGACATTGGGGAACGCAAGTCGATTTTACCCTGGTAATTGGTGCGGATTTGGTGACTCAAATGCCGCGTTGGTATCAAATTGAAAAACTTTTAAGGCAAGTACAGTTGCTAGTTGTACCGCGTCCAGGTTATGAAATAGACGAGGCGGGAATTGAGGAGTTGAGGAAATTAGGGGCAAAAATTGCGATCGCAGATTTAAAAGCACCAGCCGTTTCCTCAACAGCGTATCGTGAGAATGGAGACACCAACGTTTTGACGCCTCCCGTTGAGGATTATATTCATAAAGAGCATTTGTACGCATGCCAGGACGCGGCACCAAGCAGGTAAATAAAAAAGCACTCGCTGATTTCAAAGTTGGAGTTGATAATGTTATTTTCTCCGTTGATACTCAGCAAAATCGTGTCTTAGTACTATTAGTAATGCGCCAGGATGAGCCATTTTCAGGTAAGTGGAGTTTGCCTGGGACATTGGTGCGTCATGGGGAATCGTTAGAAAATGCCGCACATCGCATTCTCTCGGAGAAAATTCGAGCCAATAACTTGTATCTAGAGCAATTGTACACGTTTGGAGGACCAGGGCGTGACCCACGGGAGTCACCGGGTAGTTTTGGTGTGCGTTATCTCTCCGTTAGTTACTTTGCCTTAGTTCGGTTTGAAGAAGCTGAATTAATTGCTGATGGTGTTAGTGGTATTGCTTGGTATCCAATTCATCAGTTACCACCGCTAGCATTTGACCATAATGAAATTCTGGAGTATGGCTATCGCCGTTTGCGTAATAAATTAGAATACAGTCCTGTCGCTTTTGATGTATTGCCAGAAGTTTTTACCTTAAGTGATATATATCAGTTATACACCACTGTTTTAGGAGAAAATTTCTCAGATTATTCTAATTTTCGTACTCGTCTTTTAAAGCTGGGTTTCCTGTCTGATACAGGTCTTAAAGTATCACGCGGGGCAGGGCGTCCTGCAAGTTTATATCGCTTTGATGCGGAGGCATTTGCACCATTAAAGGATAAGCCTCTAGTGTTTATTTAGAGATATT
>CADCTM010000237.1 GCA_902805485.1 uncultured Coleofasciculus sp.
TTAAGAAAAATATACCTTTAGGCGTTTAGTTATGGCTCAAGCTTCTGGCTCAAAAGTTCCAGACATGGGGCGTCGTCAATTTATGAACCTCTTATCGTTTGGTGCTGTAACAGGTACCGCTATAGGAGCGCTCTATCCAGTGGTCAAGTTTTTCATTCCCCCTTCGAGTGGTGCCGGCGGTGGCGGTGTAACAGCCAAAGACGCTTTAGGTAATGACATCATCGTCAGCGAGTTTTTAAGCGCTCATGTTGCAGGCGATCGCACTCTTGCCCAAGGACTTAAAGGCGACCCAACCTACCTTGTGGTGACAGAAGACAAATCCATTGGCAACTACGGTTTAAACGCTGTATGCACCCACTTGGGATGTGTTGTGCCTTGGAATGCCAACGAGAACAAGTTTATGTGCCCTTGTCATGGTTCTCAGTACAACAATGAAGGCAAAGTCGTCCGGGGTCCCGCACCTTTATCTTTGGCATTAGTTAACGCTAATGTTACAGATGACAAAATCGCCTTTACCCAGTGGACAGAAACCGACTTCCGTACTGGCGAAGCCCCTTGGTGGACTTAATTTCTATTTTCCCTTGTCCCTTGTCCCTTGTCCTTTGTCTAGTCTGCTAGTTACTAATGACTAACGACCAATGACTAATGAGTGAGTTTTTTTTCTAAAAGATGAGAACACCTTCTTTATCGGTGATGTACAAAGTCAAAGCCAAGCAAATAATTACTAGAACAGTTGTGCTTGCTTTGGCAACCCTGTCATTTTTCTTCGCTACTGACATAGCACTTCCCCAGTCAGCAGTGGCTTACCCCTTCTGGGCACAACAAACCGCCCCAGAAACACCCCGTGCAGCAACTGGACTAATTGTTTGTGCCAACTGCCACCTGGCAGCTAAACCTACAGAGGTAGAAATTCCCCAATCTGTTAAACCGGATACAGTATTTGAAGCGGTTGTCAAGATCCCCTACGATCTAAACTCCCAGCAGGTTTTGGGTGATGGTTCAAAAGGCGGTTTGAATGTCGGTGCAGTTGTAATGTTGCCCGACGGTTTTAAAATTGCCCCCGAAGACCGCATTCCTGAAGAAATGAAGGAAAAAGTTGGTGGAGTTTACTTCCAACCTTACAAAGACGGTCAGGACAATGTGGTTATTGTTGGTCCGTTGCCCGGTGAACAATACCAAGAAATTGTTTTCCCAGTCCTGTCTCCTAACCCCAAAACCGATAAAGGCATTTACTACGGTAAATATCCAGTTCACGTTGGTGCAAACCGGGGTCGCGGTCAAGTTTACCCCACAGGCGACAAGAGCAACAATACAGTCTACAGCGCCACTAAAGCCGGTAAAATTGCTCAAATTGCCAAGAAAGAAGACGGTGGCTATGATGTCACCATTCAGGCAGCAGATAACGAGACAATTGTCGAAACAATTCCAGCAGGACCTGAGTTAATTGTTTCCGAAGGACAGCAAGTAGCCGCAAGCGAAGCCCTAACTAGTAATCCGAATGTCGGTGGATTTGGTCAAGTAGACAAAGAAGTTGTCTTACAAGACCCCTCTCGGATTAAGTGGTTGATGGTTTTCATCGGTGGAATTATGTTGTCTCAAACCATGCTAGTTCTGAAGAAGAAGCAAGTTGAGAAAGTACAAGCAGCAGAAATGAACTTCTAATTTCTTTGCTAAATAATGAGTTTTGGGACAGGTTGAAAAGCCTGTCTTTTTTTGTTAGTGACAAATATTACCCCCAACAAAGTCCCGCACGATGGAAGTTATAGCAACCGCCTTGGCGGTTGCTATACATTGGGGGGAAGAATGATTCGCCACTCCTGGGAATACGGCGATGCTTTTAGTGAAGGTTGCTCAGGGGGCATGGGAAGGGAAAGATTTGTCGCGTGCTGTGATTAAGGGTGCTGATTTTAATAATGCGAGTTTGCGTAGGCTGGATTTGTTGGGGGCGAATTTGGGCGAGAGTGTTTTGACAAAAGACTTGGGGAGTATTTTTGCAGTAGCCATTAGTCCAGATGGCAAAATTTTGGCTACAGGTGATAGTAATGGTGCAGTTACTTTTTGGGAAACAGTAAGTGGAAGAGAACTTGTGGTCTGCAAAGATCATACAAATTGGGTGTTGGCAGTCGTCTTCACTCCAGATGGTCAGACTCTTGCCAGTGGTAGCGGAGATGACACAATTAAGCTTTGGAACACCCAAACAGGCGAGTGCCTAAAAGCTCTCGCAGACAGACTATATGAAGGTATGAATATCATGGGTGCTGAAGAGTTAACCACAGCCGAACTGAGTCATCTTGTTCTTTAGAGAGGTAGCTATGAAATCATTAGTAAGTCGCGTTAGTTTATTACTAACAGTACTAAATTTTGCAGCAACGATCGCGATAAAACCAGTATTATCTCAAACGACTGTCCCCCCACAATTAAACGCTCTTGACCAAGAAAACGTAACAGCGGCAGTACCGTTAATTGAGCAAGCTTGGGAGAAAGAATATGAAGATTACTTCAAAAGAAACTTCTCCGACAAGTCAATGACAGTCAAAAATATCGCGGATACTTTGGGCAAAATTGCGTCTCAAACCCAGAAAAAGCCTGCAATAGTCTACATGATTTCGCGAGGGCAGCAATTAGAACTTTTATTAATTACTCCCGACGGTAAACCGATTCATAAGCGTGTTGTAGAGGCAAATAAAGAAGTCCTACAAAAGCAGGTGCAAGAATTTACCAAATTGCTGACTAACCCCCTATACAAAAACAGTAACCGCTATCGGCAGTCAGCTCAACAACTATATCGCTGGATGATTGCACCCATTGAGGCAGATCTGCAAGCCCAAAATATAGATACATTGCTCTTTTGTGTGGGTGAACGTTTGCGTACTTTACCTTTTGCCGCGTTACATGATGGACAACAATTTTTAGTAGAAAAATATAGCTTTTCTCGCATCCCGGCATTCAAACTTACTGATACAGTCTATAGCGATTTGAGGAATTCTCAAGTCCTGGCAATGGGTGCGTCAGAATTTAAAGATCAAACTCCTTTGCCTGCTGTACCTGTTGAATTATCTGCGATTCTGAAAAATCAGTGGCAAGGTAAATTGTTCCTAAACCAAGAATTCACCTTGACTAATTTCCTGTCACAACGTGCCTCACAACCTTTTAAAATCATTCACTTAGCGACTCATGCAGATTTTCAATCAGGAGTACCGAATAATTCTTACGTTCAGTTTTGGGACACAAAGCTGACACTTGATAAAATAAAACAGTTGAATTTAAACAACCCTCCTGTAGAGCTTTTGGTGCTGAGTGCTTGTCGAACAGCGATTGGTGATAAAGATGCTGAGTTAGGTTTTGCAGGGTTAGCGGTTCAGGCAAGAGTTAAATCTGCGATCGCTACTTTGTGGAATGTCAGCGATCAAGGTACATTAGGGCTGATGGCAGAATTTTATCCCGATTTGAAAACCGCACCAATCAAAGCTGAAGCTCTCCGGCAAGCCCAAATTGCTATGCTTCAAGGGCGAGTACGGTTGGAGTCTGGTCAATTACTCACTTCTACAGGAAAAATTGATCTACCGCCAGCACTAGCAGAACTTGAGAACGAAGATTTTTCCCATCCTTATTATTGGGCAGCTTTTACAATCGTTGGTAGTCCTTGGTAGCGTATTCAGGTGTAAGGAGTGCAATCACGCCTTAATTAAACTATGAAAAAACCATTATTTTTTAATTACAAATGCACAAAAAATAAACGCCGATAATAGTTATCGGCGCTTATTAACACTTTTATTTAATTACAATGGACGATAAACACGGTAATTAATTTCCGGGAAAATATTGTCGATTTCTTCAACCTTTTCCAACCACCCGCTATCTATACCTTTGCCGAGCTTAATGTCGTCGTAGATTTTATTAAACCGCATCAAATGCGATCGCGTTCTTCTCACTGCATAAGGCACCATTGTTCCTGTCCGCATAATAAACGCCCAGTCCGACGATTGCGCCAACAGCAACTCTCGCGCCGCCTGATTAAGCGCCTTCCACTCCAACTCATCCGTCGGTTCCAAACGCGCCAACTCAATCATCCGTTCAGCGCCTTTATGCAAGTGAGGATAAACCCAGGCATTGGTTTCATTCAGCCAGTATTCATGGAACCCCTTATAACCCCAACTTGACTGAGAAGGCTTGCAGACTTGCTGCGTAGGGTTATTCCGCAAATAATCAGCCAGATGCGTCATATCATAGCTGTTTTGGTCATACCAGGACTTACGGAACAAATAATCAATAAACCAAGGACCCTCGTACCACCAATGCCCAAATAACTCAGCATCATAAGGAGAAACAATAATTGGTGGACGCTGCATAATGCCAGCCAGATGATTAACCTGCTGTTCGCGGTTAAACATAAAATTCGCGGCGTGTTCCGCTGATTTTTCCCTTGCCCAATAAGGATCATAGAGCTGCTTATCGCCTAACCCTAAACCACGCCCCGTAATCTTGTGATATTTAATACCTGTATTTTTCCGCTGTCCATTTGGCATGATGTACGGCTTAATGTACTCGTACTCTGCCTCCCAACCTAAATCCTTATAAAACTCCCGATATTCCGCCGCACCAGGATATCCGACTTCCGAAGACCAAACCTGCTGAGATGACTCATGATCGCGTCCAAATACCGCCACGCCTGTTTCCGTATAAATCGGCGCATAGGTACCAAAACGGGGACGAGGACGAGCGTACAAGATACCATGCCCATCGGTGAGGAAGTAGCGCAAGCCAGCATCCGCCAGCATCCGCTCAACACCTTCGTAGTAGGCACATTCCGGTAGCCAAATTCCTTTAGGAGGACGCCCAAAGTTTTGTTCATAATGTTCGCAAGCAACCTGAATTTGCGCCCAAACGGCTTGGGGATACATCTTCATCAGCGGAAAGTAGCCGTGGGTGGCGCCGCAGGTGATGATTTCTAGGTTGTTGCTATCTAAGAATTGCTTGAACGCCAATACCAGGTCGCCTTTATAGCGTTCCCAGGTTGCACGAATCTGGCTGAATTCTTTAACGTAATAGTCAGCTAGATAGCGAATATGACCGTTTTGCTTGTTATATTCAACTTCTTTTTCGACGAGTTCTTCTAACTTCGCTAAGTGTTCGTCGTAGCGTTCCTGTAACAAAGGGTCACGTAGCATTGACACCAAGGGGGGTGTCATGCTCATGGTTATTTTAAAGTCAATGCCGTCTCGCTTTAACCCTTCAAATACGTGTAATAAAGGAATGTATGTTTCAGTGATGGCTTCAAATAGCCACTCTTCTTCGAGAAAATAGTCACTTTCGGGATGGCGGACAAAGGGCAGATGGGCATGAAGGACAAGAGCGACGTAGCCAGTAGCCATGATGAATTAGGACTCGTGAATCTATGGGTTACGAAGAAATGGACGCGAGCAGGGGAATTTTTACAGTCATTTAAGATTTTAGGACGAAAGGGACAGGGTGAGTGGGAAAGGCATCGAGTTATGCGGCACAAGCGATCTCCTGCTCTTAGTTAGGAGCCAGCATTACCCTTCAAAAATAAAAATGCTTATATCCCTAGGGTGTCTGCTTGCCCAGAGTACCCCCTAGTCCCCCTTAAAGAAGGAGGGAAAGATTTCTTAGTCCCGCTTATTCGGGGGATTTAGGGATTACTCACCGCTACAAACAAAGCCAATGAAGTTTTAAAACACGCCTTAGTCCAGTGGCGATTCCTGACCTGAAAAGCACACTCAACAGAGGGCACTTTCATAATTTAGAAGCTGTGGGTAGTACCGACAATCTAAAATAGATATTAAATTATAAGGAAGCAAAGACCCCCAGCAACAGATACTTAATCCTGCTGTTGTTAAAGCTTTACCTGTTTGTCCCTAGTGCCCCAAACAAATTGCATGCAGGCAGCTCTTGAAAAGTACACTGACTCCGAAGCCTCATTACAGCTACTGCTGTTTGTCGATGAACGCCTAAGTTCCCAAAAAGATCTTCAGCAAATCTCCAGTTATCTAGAAACATTGAGAGCTGAGTATCCCTTTGAACTCATGATTGTGGATGTTGGGGAACACCCTTATCTGGCGGAACACTTTAAGCTGGTGGCAACTCCATCGCTGATTAAGATTCACCCAAAACCCAGACAAATTCTTGCTGGAACCAATTTGGTTGCTCAAATCAAGAATTGGTGGCCCCGATGGCAACATTCTGTAGAGGAATACGAGGCGGATTTTTCCAAGGATGAGTTTCCTCTACCATCCATCAGTTCACAAACTCAAGAGGCAATGCCGCATTCGACAACAAGTTCAATCGCTTCTTCGATTGAATTGATGCAACTTTCTGATGAAATCTTTCGCCTCAAACAGGAAAAAGAAGAATTACTTGAGCAACTGCAATTTAAAGATAAGGTAATGTCAATGTTGGCTCACGATTTACGTAGTCCTTTGACTGCTGCTTCACTTGCTGTGGAAACTTTGGGATTAGATCAACAAAAGCAGCAAAATGGCGGGGTTCCTCAGTTGACGCCGGCGTTGAAAGCTCGCTTGTTTGAGCAAGCTCGTACCCAATTCCGTAGTATGGATCGCATGATTACCGATCTGTTGGAAACGGGACGGGGAAGTGGTGCTGAATTAAATATCCGACCTCACAAACTCCAATTAAATCCACTTTGCCAAAATGTTCTAGCTCAAATGAACGAGCAATTTATCCTGAAGTCGCATCAGATAGAAACAGATATTCCTCAGGATTTACCTTGTGTTTATGCTGATGAAGAATTGTTGCGTCAGGTGCTAATTAATTTACTAGATAATGCAATTAAGTACACGCCTTTCGGCGGCAAAATTCAGGTTTCTGTTCTCCACAGAACAACGCAAAAAATTCAAATGAGTGTTTGTGATAATGGTCCTGGTATTCCAGAAGAAAATCGCGATCGCATTTTTGAAGACCACTTTCGACTGAAGCGTGATGAAGCGAAAGATGGCTATGGCTTGGGTTTATCGCTCTGTCAAAGAATTGTCCGCGCTCATTATGGTCGCATTTGGGTCGATTCAACTCCAAAAGGCGGCGGTTGTTTTCACTTCACACTACCCATTTATCGGTAAAAACAAGGAAATTCAAAATTCAGTTCTTAATTTCTTGGCGAAGAGCGGCGATAATTTGAGTGTTGGCTTCTGGGAAAGGAAACTGATCAATTTCAGCTAATGTTACCCAGCGAATTTCATCTGATTCGAGCGGTTGAGGAATACCTGAAATGTGGCGGCAATGATGGACGGTGAGGGTAACGCTAAAGTGACTGTAGGCATGGTTAATCGTCATTAAGCGATCGCCTACTTCTATTTCTATTCCCAATTCTTCTTTGATTTCTCGCTTAATACATTCTTCAACCGTTTCACCGAGTTCAATTTTACCGCCAGGAAACTCCCACAAACCACCCATCAGTCCTTCCGGACGTCGTTTGTCAATTAAAATTTCTCCTTGCTCGTTCCAGATTACAGCGACACCGATGATTTTATGAGGCAAAGGGGAAGAAGTTTCAAGCATGGATAGCTGAGATTGCATATTTAAATTGTATGTTTGACAACGGGATATTCACTCTTCAACGAATGCAATCTGGCTTTTCTGGCGTACAGATGCTGGCTGTGTCAAGTCCATCACCCCTGGATTAAAGTCCTTGGGATGGTTTCGGAGGTCAAGTAATGCTTCTGAGAGTTTTCCTAGAAGTTTAATCACCTTTGACGAGCGATTTCTCGTTCCTTGGGATGTTCTTTTGGGGAAAAGATAACTTAACGGGTTCAGGAGATTTGTTGTTTAATAGTCACAATCAGCAGACTTATAGCAAGCCTGCTAGTTCGCGGCAATACATAAATAAAAATTTAGGGGTCCTTTGAGAATCCCCCTTTGTCTTCATACGAACTATTTTGTTTCCCAAACCCGCCCTTCTTCATAGAGCAGATGAGCTTTCGTTAAGTCTTTACCCTATTTATTGCTCTGGCTCGGAAGCGTTTGCTTCTGCTGTTTGCAATGACGTTTCAAAAACCATCCGCTGTTCAGCATTGCGGAGAAAATAGCCGCTAATCATTGCCGAAGCCAATAGACGTCCCAAGTTTTCTCGGTTTGTATTTATTGTCACGCCAAAGTGTTCGGATGGGAGATTTCCTAACAATCCGACAATGTTTCGTTCCATCACTTGAAACACTTCAGAAGACATTGGCTTAGACAGTCGAGCCATAGTCTCTGGACTCATCGATTGCACATACTCCCACAATAGGTTGGTGTCAGCATTGCCTTCAAAAAACTCAGGAACGTTATTCGATACGTTGTTCACCTTTTACCTCCTAGGGATTCCCTACAAGATAGCTTTTCTTCACGCTCCGGCTTGTCTTTCCCAGGACTCATAAATCGCTTGTGCGTGGCTATCTTTGCTGTAGTAGTCTATGCAAATTAATGTAACAAGTTCAAGCTGATCAGGCAGTGAGTGGAACCGAACTCCTGACATCGGATTGTCTCACCTTTTTAAGAGGCTAGGGGAAGAAGTCTTTTCTACCCCTGATCCTTCCTTGTTAATTTAGCTAGCGGCGATGTATTCGCGCATATCAGCTTTGCGTTTGCGAAGTTTAGAAAGGGCTTCTCTCTCTATTTGGCGCACTCGTTCGCGGCTGATGTTTAAGCGATCGCCTATTTTTGCTAATGTCAAGGCTTGCCCGTCGGCTAAACCAAACCGTAGCGCCAACACTTCCCGTTGTTGAGGCGTCAAGTCAGCCATTAATTTTTCCAGGTCAACTTGCATCGAAGACTGAACTACAAAGTCTTCTGGCGAGGGACCTGTATCTTCTAGCAACTCAACTAGTTCTGTATCTTGGTTATCCCCCACCCGAAGATCCAAGGAGAGGGGTTGACGCGCCCGTTCTAGGTACTCCCGCACTTGTTTGGGGGTCAATTCTAGTTCACTGGCTAACTCGGCTACCGTGGCGGCTCGTCCATGCTCTTGAGCCAACTGGCGCTGTGCTTTTTTAATTTTGTTGAGTTTTTCGGTGATATGGATGGGCAGGCGAATCGTGCGTCCTTTTTCAGCGATTGCTCTGGTGATGGCTTGCCGTATCCACCAGTAGGCATAAGTGGAAAAACGATAGCCTTTGGTGGGGTCAAATTTTTCCACACCCCGTTGCATCCCGATGGTGCCTTCCTGAATCAAGTCCAACAAGTCTACATTGCGCTTGATGTACTTCTTGGCAACTGAAACCACTAGTCGCAAATTCGCTTCTACCATTTTGCGCTTGGCGATTTCACCAGACCCGATGCAAGCGTGCAGTTCGGCTTCCGAAATCGAGGCGGCGAGTGCCCATTCCTCAAACGTTGGCTCATGACCTAGCTTTTCCCAAAGGGACTCTTGTATTTCCTGTAGGGCTGTTAATCGTTGTACCTGTTTTCCATAAAGAATTTCCTGTTCATGGGTCAGCAGTGGTACACGACCAATTTCTCGCAGGTAAGTCCGAACTAAGTCTGTCGAAGTCTGAGCAGTTTTCATGGCGATCGGTCAGGTATTGAATAGATTTAATGCAAAGATGCTGGTATCATTCTTGGCTCCCCGCAGGGGATTCGATGCTTAATTCTCTATGAAACAAAATTTAAGTGATGTTTCTGGAATACAGATAAATGGGCGATTGAACTAAAGAGACCTGATTACTAGCCCATAGCGACCGAAACAAGTGGGCTGCGGGAGCTGATGCCACCGCCAGAGTCAGTAGATTTACTATTGTCATAAAAGTTTTATCGTAATGCAACATTATAGTTAAATATTGTAACATTTATGAGAAAAAGGTTGTCAAAATTGAGCAGATAGTTCAGGGCGCTGTCAGTAAGCACAAGCTTGTTAAGAGATTACCCAGGTAGTGCTGGAACAAATGCATCCTGTAAAACAAAATGAGAAAAATTTTACAATATAGGCGTTATCGCCCAATTGTGGCTAGTTGGGCAACCCATCCTTACTTTTCTGAGAAACCATGAGGGGTAAGACAATGAGGTCAGGAGTGAGTAGGGATTTTTGTCGCGCCTAGACCGAAAACACTATTAAGAATCATTGAAGTCGGTGTCGTGCCAGCAACCCATAAGCTGAAGCAAAGAAGTTGCAGACGAGACAATAATTCAGGACTTACGCAGTTGAATCGATTTCGTCCCCAAATTTGGGGGGAACTGGTTTGGAGATAACTCGATTGAAGTCCCCCAGCGAGAATCCTCCTTCGGAGATTTAGGGGCAAGTGCCTAAGTCCTATAATCGTTAAACTAATCTAAGAGATTTATGACCCAAATCGTTTGGATTGCAAGACATGGAAACCGCTTGGACTTTGTTAACCCCGAATGGTTCAACACTGCAGAGCGACCTTACGATCCACCTCTATCAGAAGATGGAATTGTACAAGCTAAACAACTTGGTCAACGCTTGGTAGGGGAAAAAATTAAGCAGATTTTTGCGTCGCCTTTTTTGCGGACTGTGCAAACGGCAAACTGTGTAGCGGATCTCCTAGATTTGCCGATTAAGCTGGAATCAGGTTTGAGTGAATGGCTTAATCCGGCATGGATGAAATCTCAACCAGAAAAACTTTCGCTGGATGAATTGCATAAGTTATTCCCCAGAATTGACCGTAGTTATACATCCCGCGTTATCGCTCATTATCCAGAAACCAGTGAAAATGTGCTTGAACGCACTGCCGAAACCGCAAAATATCTAACGACTGAATTTTCAGAAGATATGCTACTTGTCGGTCACGGTGCTTCAGTTGTTGGCACTACGCAGGGGTTAGTGGGTGGAATGCCGGAAGTTAACGCAACGCTCTGCTGTTTGGTTAAATTGCTGCGTCAAGAACAAGAATGGGTGATGGAACTTAATGGCGATACTTCCCACCTTAGCGAAACTGAGGACGTAATCCGCTTTAATTAAAGGAGCTGTCTTGCCCAAACATTGATAATTTAAACTTAATTGTTGTTCCTGGTTAGCCGTTTTTCTTGATTGATGCTGGCTAATGACAACGAACGGAAAAAGAGAAATGTTTCCAGTTGTTTTGGATGACCTCGAAAGCAATCATCGACTATAAAGGGTTTTACTCGGAGGAGCGACAGGTTGCCAATTACTTATACCTCCCTTTTGACGGACGTTACAAAAATATTTTACCTGTCACAATTCCTAGGTTAAATACTAAGCGCAGAGAAAATCAAACGGTATGACATTATTACTGGCAGGCGATATTGGTGGCACTAAGACAATTCTGCGATTGGTGGAGGAGTTAGCGGGAGGAGGGCGACATACTATCTATGAGGAGCTATATACTAGCCGGGAGTTTCCGGATTTAGTGCCGATAGTGCAGCGGTTTTTATCGGCAGGGGGGCAACAATTGGGTGAGATCCCGAAACCTCAAAAGGCTTGTTTTGCGATCGCAGGACCGGTTGTTAATGACACTTCGGTATTAACTAATCTCGATTGGTTTTTGGAAGCTAGGCGCTTAGAGAAAGAACTCGATATTGCCAAAATTAGCTTGATTAATGATTTTGCGGCGGTTGGCTACGGTATCCTAGGTTTGGAACCAACTGATTTACATACGTTGCAAACGGTAACACCTCAACCTGATGCTCCGATTGCTGTAATTGGCGCGGGTACGGGTTTGGGACAAGGCTTTCTGATTCAACAACCAGGGGGTTATCAGGTGTTTCCCTCAGAAGGTGGACACGCTGATTTTGCGCCCCGTACTGGGTTAGAGTTTCAGTTGCTGCAATATTTACGGGAAAAGTATGATATTCAGAGGATTTCAGTAGAGCGTGTAGTTTCTGGTCAAGGTATAGTGGCGCTGTATCAGTTTCTGAGAGACAGAGAAATTGCTCCAGAAGCACCGGAAATTGAGCAGGTGATCAGAACCTGGGAACATGAAACGGGGCGCACTGAGAAAAGCGTTGATCCGGCGGCGATAATTGCTAAGGCGGCTTTGGAAAAACGCGATCGCCTCTGTGAACAGACTTTACAAATGTTTGTGGACGCTTACGGCGCGGAGGCGGGGAATCTGGCACTGAAACTTTTGCCCTATGGTGGTCTTTATGTGGCGGGCGGAATTGCGGCTAAAATTCTACCCTTAATTAAGGAAGGTCAATTTCTGCGGGCGTTTGGTCAAAAAGGTCGGGTGAGTTCTTTACTGGAACGTGTGCCTGTACACGTTGTATTGAATCCGCAGGTTGGGCTAATTGGGGCGGCGATTTGTGCCTCAAGGTTATAGATTTGGTGTTGCTTTTCACCTATTAACGACGAATTTGTAATTTAATAAAAATCCGTGCTATGATTATAAATCGTGCGGACGCATAGCTCAGTTGGTTAGAGCACTACGTTGACATCGTAGGGGTCACTGGTTCGAGTCCAGTTGTGTCCATATTTAGCTCAGGCTGTAGGCAGCCACAACAAGATTTTTGGCTCCCTTCTCCAAACTGAGAAGGGTTGGGGATGAGGGCATATCCATGCAAGAACCCAGTCCAGAAATCATGATTGTGTGTGAATACTAGAGGTAAGCCCCTACAGTAGAGCCAAAAATGTCAGTGACTCCTGCCAGCCTTGAAGCATTCGTAACTTTCTGTAAAGGACTTAGAGGCGACGAGAAGAGTGAGTCACAGACATTTCTCGATCGCTTCTTTCGGGCGTTTGGACATGAGGGAGCAATCGAGGCGGGGGCGGAGTTTGAAGACCGTCTCAAGAAAGCGAGTGCTAAAGGCAAGACGGGGTTTGCGGATTTGGTGTGGAGAGCGCGTCCGGGCGTCCCTGGTGTGCTGATTGAGATGAAAAAGCGCGGCGAAGACCTGAGTAAGCATTATGCCCAGGTGGAGCGCTATTGGATGCGAATCACGCCCAACCGTCCCCGCTATGCGATGCTATGCAATTTTGATGAATTCTGGATTTTTGATTTTGAGAACCAGGTAGATGAACCTGTAGACCGAATATCCCTGGAGCAGCTACCAGAAAGGGCAGGAGCGTTGACGTTTATGGAAATTGGCGGAATGCGTCCAGTTTTCCAAAACAACCAGGTGGAAGTGACGGATCGCTCGGCGCGGCGTTTGGGGCAACTGTATCAGTTTATTTATGAACGCGGGAAGAAGCATAATTTTCGAGACTTTTCTGAGGAGCAATTGCAGCGATTTATTTTGCAGTGTGTGTTAGCGATGTTTGCGGAAGATAGGGAGTTATTGCCCCGTGATATTTTCGTATCGCTGATTCAAGATTGTTTGGAAAGTAAAGGCAGCACTTATGACTTAATTGGCGGGTTGTTTCAAGAGATGAATCGCAAGGGGAAGACGCCATCAGGAAGATATAAAGGAGTGGATTATTTTAATGGTGGGTTGTTTTCTGAGATAGATCCGATTGAACTAACAACGGAGGAATTGAAGTTTCTGGATGTGTGTGCGCGGGACAATTGGACGAATGTGCGCCCATCGATTTTTGGCAATATTTTTGAAGGGGCAATTGATGCGACAAGGCGACACGCGCATGGGATTCATTTTAC
>CADCTM010000238.1 GCA_902805485.1 uncultured Coleofasciculus sp.
TGCCAGATTGGTTAAATTCTCCGATATTTTGGACAGTTGCTAACGCCGCCTTTTGGGTAGTGTTAGCCTTGCTTTTAAGCTGGACGGCTTTACAAATTATGCGACGATTAAGCCCTTATTTTTATTCTTTGACAAATCAAATAAAACAATCAGCAGACAATACTAAATTGTTGGATAAAGATTTATCAATTGCTAGGTGGTTGCAGCAAGCGCAAAAATTCCAGCAACAGGGCAACTACCGGGATGCTTGCTTGTGCTTATATAAGGCAATGTTACAGCGATTAAATGATAGCGGAGTTGTCCTTCATCAACCCAGCCGCACAGATGGAGAATATCTACAATTAGTCCAGCAACTTCCTCAATCGCAGCCATACCAAACATTAATTATGACTCATCAAGAGCTATGTTTTAGTAATACTGAAGCCTCGCTCTCTCTGTTTGAACAATGTCAACAAGCTTATCGAGAAATTGAAGCGCCATGAAACTATCCAATAAGCGATTATGGTTATTTGGAGCGATAGCAATTGGGGCGATAATCCTTAGTACTTTACTAGCGGCTCCTGCTAATAATAAACTAAATAGTGGTTCCACTTATAATCGCACCCCAGATGGCTATGGTGCATGGTATGCCTTCATGTCAAAACGGGAAACTCCAATTCAGCGTTGGCGCAAACCCTTTGAAGATTTAGCCACGAATAAGACTGCTAAAACCCAAACTGCCCTATTACGCGTTAATAGCAAATTGGAACCGGAAACAATTTCAAAAACCGAGAAAAACTGGATAGAAAATGGCAATACTTTAGTAGTTGTGGGAGTCAAAGAAAATGTTGTAAATGCTCCTTTTAGTACAATACATAATACAGAATTTGGGAACGTTAAAATCGACACCCAGCGCCGGATGACATCTACTAAAGGAAGACGTTTAGGCGATCGCTTTGGGACAATTGTTTGGGAAGAAAAAGTTGGAAAGGGACGAGTGATTTACTCTACAACACCTCATCTTGCCGCTAATGCTTATCAAGACTATCTGGGTAACTATGAATTTTTGGCACAACTTATTAGCGAAAACACTCAAAATATATGGGTAGATGAATACACTCACGGCTATAAAGATTCTGAGGCAATAAACCGCGAACAAAAGCAAGATATATTTACTTATTTAGCCCAAACTCCCGTGTTTCCAGCTTTGATACAGGTAGGCATTCTTCTACTCGTTGCTATCTGGGCGGGAAATCGTCGTTTTGGCAAACCTTTAACTGTATCAACACCAGTAGTTGACAATAGCCAAGCTTACATTCAAGCTTTAGCTGGTGTCTTACAAAAAGCAGAAAGTAGTGAGTTCATTTTGGAGGTTGTGGGTAAAGAAGAACAGTTACAACTGCAAAAAGCACTATTTTTAGGGCAGACTCCACTTGAACCTCAAATCCTTATAGATGCCTGGGTGCAGCAAACAGGACGACCCGCCGCAGAATTACAACAACTGCTCCAATTGCAATCTAAAAAACGCCGAATCAGCCAAATCGAGTTGCTTGCTTGGTTGACAAAATGGAAACAAATTCATCGCCATCTTCCTTTTAATAAAACAAATAGCTAACATGAGCGAAACCAACACCGTATTTAACCGTCTCAGCCAAACTCTAGGTAAAGTAATCGTCGGTCAATCTGACCTCGTTCAGCAGTTGCTAGTCGCGTTGCTGAGTGGCGGACACGTCATTATTGAGGGGGTACCTGGAACAGGAAAAACCCTAATGGTAAAGGTGTTGGCAAGGCTCATGCAAGCAGATTTTCGCCGGGTACAGCTAACACCAGATATTTTGCCCTCGGACATTTTGGGAACAAATATTTTTGACCTAAATAGCCGCAGTTTTACCCTTAAAAAAGGACCAGTTTTTACCGAAATTTTACTAGCAGATGAAATTAACCGCACCCCTCCGAAAACCCAAGCGGCGCTGTTAGAAGCAATGGAAGAGCAACAAGTTACACTAGATGGAGAAACTTTGCCACTGTCGGAACTTTTTTGGGTAATTGCTACTCAAAATTCCTTGGAATTTGAAGGCACTTATCCTTTACCAGAAGCGCAGTTAGATCGATTTTTATTTAAACTTGTTGTTGATTACCCAGATACGGCGGCAGAAAAGCAAATGCTGCTGAATTCTCAAGCGGGATTTCGCGCCAAGCGCCTAGATTTAGCACGTCTGAAGCCCCTAGCAACGGTTGAGCAGATTGTTAACGCCCGAAAAGCCGTTCAAGGGGTGGAAGTGGAAGACAAGCTGTTAGATTACGTCCTAGCCCTGGTACAGCGAACACGACAACATCCGGATTTGGCGTTGGGTGCTTCTCCAAGAGCGGCAGTTGCTTGGCTGCAAACGAGTAAGGCGCAGGCTTGGTTAGCGGGACGGAATTATGCTACTCCGGATGATGTAAAAGCGATCGCACTTCCTCTGTTGCGTCATCGATTAATTCTTAAACCTGAAGCACAATTAGATAATTTAATGATGGATGCGGTGATTGCTTCGTTACTTAAGCAAGTGCCAGTACCAAGGTAATTTTTGGACTTAAAATAATGATTCCTTCGCGGTTTGTTTATTTACTGTTGTTGTTAGGAATTGCGATCGCTATTATATTCGCAATTATTTTCGGTCAAGAGGTAAGCCTGATTACAACTCTTCTATTTGATAGTGTAGTTTTAGGTTTAACAATTTGGGATGGACTGCGAGTAAAAACAAACCGAGTGGAAGTAACGCGCCATGAGTTGCAACGGCTTTCAATTGGGCGAGATAATCCAGTTATTTTATCGGTGCGATCGCAAAATCAGAAGGCGAAAATTCGTCTGCGCGACTCCTACCCATTGGATTTTGCAGTTTCTACCCCCATGGTGCAAGCTTCCCTTGCCCCCAATTCCTCTGAGGAACTGACTTATACGGTGCATCCGGATCGTCGGGGCGAGTATCAGTGGGGAGATATTCAGGTGCGGCAACTGGGGCGATGGGGTTTGGCGTGGCATGATTGGAAAATTCCGGCAACTCAGACGGTAGCGGTGTATCCAGACTTGATTGGATTGCGATCGCTTTCCATCCGCCTTACTCTACAAAACACTGGCACTATGCGCCAAGCGCGACGCCTCGGTATGGGCACAGAATTTGCAGAATTGCGGGAATATGGGGTTGGTGATGATATTCGCTTGATTGATTGGAAAGCGACTGCAAGGCGATCGCGTCCTTTGGTACGAGTGTTGGAACCAGAACGCGAACAAACATTAATTATCTTACTGGATCGGGGGCGTTTGATGACAGCGCAAGTCCAAGGTTTGAAGCGTTTTGATTGGGGATTAAATGCAACTTTATCATTAGCTTTAGCGGGATTAAATCGAGGCGACAAAGTAGGAATTGGCGTATTTGATCGGGAAGTTACAACTTGGATTCCACCGGAACGCGGACAAAATCAACTCTCTAAATTAATCGAACGCTTAACTCCAATTCAGCCAATTTTATTAGAACCTGACTATGTTGGCGCTGTAACAAAATTGGTAAATCAACAAACCCGCCGCGCTTTGGTTGTGCTAATTACAGATATCGTTGATGTCACCGCCTCTGCTGAACTTCTTGCCGCATTAGTAAGCCTTTCGCCTCGTTA
>CADCTM010000239.1 GCA_902805485.1 uncultured Coleofasciculus sp.
TTGTCGTTCTTCTTTAGCTCGATTTAAGCCTTGTTCTATTTGTCCAAGTAGCAGATCAGCTCCTGTATCAAGATCGCCGCCTTGAAGATCTGCATCGGGAGCGGTGACACTCATCAGACGGACTTCACGGTTCCCGACACTAATATAAATATTTGGTAAATTCCCTTCTATTTCTTTGCGAATTTTTAAGGGTGAGCCGTTATTTTTAAAGTAAAGGCTAGTAACATCATTTAAACGCTGTTCAACACCACTAATTCGGTCAGGCAAATCAGATTTTGGTCAGCAATCTTAAATAAACAACGTCCATTGAGTCAGAATGCAAGCGGAAGTAGTTTGATTATCTTGGTTTTGATTAAGGATGCTAGGGGTGGGTAGATTTAAATCTCTTAAAAGTGATAATTGCTCTTGGGCAGGAGAAGCACTCGCGCTGGCGAGGATAATAATGCAGGTTTGAAATAAAGCGATTATCCCCCAACACCTCACCCAAGATTTCGATCGCATTTTCAATTCCTCCGATAAAACATTCGACTGTGCAGACACAAGTAAAAATACCTAGGCATACTTAGGATTCCCTACCTCTATAGGTGGAGAATCTTGCTGCGCCCCTTAACCCCCCAATTCTGGGGGAGCCGGAATTAAAGACTTATTGTACGAATCACACTCTCGCCCCAATAAACCCCTGCAAGAATCGTCAAGGGAAAACTAGAGTTCAAAATCCTTGCCTAATTGGGATAATTTAGGGGCATTCCGGATTCACGCCAGAAGTGATTGAGGCGTAACCGAGATAGAACAATTAAAGTGATAAAAACTTTAAAGGTGTATTATCCGCAATTTAGATAGAACGATTAAAGTTATAGAGGTTAATCTAGATAAACCTTTCTCGGAAAACAAAATTCATGACTGCAACGTCCACTCAGCCCAAATACGAAGTCAAAGACTTATCCCTCGCACCTCAAGGTAGACAACGGATTGAATGGGCGGGGCGGGAAATGCCAGTACTGCGGCAAATTCGCGATCGCTTTGCTCAAGAAAAGCCTTTTGCAGGTATTCGCTTAGTTGCCTGCTGCCACGTTACAACAGAAACCGCCCATTTAGCGATCGCTCTCAAAGCCGGTGGTGCTGATGCGGTGCTAATTGCCAGCAACCCGCTATCTACCCAAGATGATGTCGCCGCCTGTTTAGTTGCTGACTACAGCATTCCTGTCTATGCCTTCAGAGGCGAAGATGCGGCAACTTATAGCCGTCACGTCGAAATTGCCCTGGATCACCGCCCAAATATCATCATTGATGACGGTAGCGATGTTGTTGCCGCCTTAGTGCAGCACCGCCAAGAGCAAATTGCCGATCTCATTGGCACTACAGAAGAAACTACTACAGGCATTGTGCGCTTGCGTGCGATGTTTAACGATGGTATGTTGACTTTCCCAGCGATGAATGTCAACGATGCTGATACCAAGCACTTCTTTGATAACCGCTACGGTACAGGTCAATCTACCTTAGATGGCATTATCCGCGCTACTAACGTGCTTTTGGCGGGTAAAGCGATTGTTGTTGCCGGTTACGGTTGGTGCGGCAAAGGCGTCGCACAACGGGCGCGGGGATTGGGCGCTAACGTGATTGTCACCGAGATTGACCCGACAAAGGCGATCGAAGCGGTAATGGACGGTTTCCGTGTCCTACCGATGTCACAGGCAGCATCACAGGGTGATTTGTTTATTACGGTTACAGGTAACAAGCACGTCATTCGTCCCGAACATTTCGATGTGATGAAAGATGGCGCAATGGTTTGCAACTCCGGACACTTTGACATCGAAATTGACCTCAAATCACTGGGTGCAAAAGCGGCAGAAGTCAAGGAAGTCAGACCATTTACCCAGCAGTATCAACTGACTAATGGTAAATCAATCATCGTTCTTGGTGAAGGGCGTTTGGTTAACCTGGCGGCGGCAGAAGGACATCCTAGCGCTGTTATGGATATGAGCTTTGCTAACCAAGCAATGGCTTGTGAGTATTTGGTGAAAAATAAAGGCAAGTTGGAACCCGGTTTACATTCGATTCCGGTTGAAGTAGACAAAGAAATTGCCCGGTTGAAGTTACAGGCAATGGGTATCGAAATTGACACGTTAACACCAGAGCAAACTGAGTATATTAACTCTTGGACTTCTGGAACCTAATGTCTGAGTGCATTTAATTAGCACGAGTTAACTAATCCTGATTTGCTCCTCCAATGTAGCTTAGACCGATATTCAGCGACGGACGGGGGAGCAATTTTTGTTTTTCGGATGCCTTCCCCGCTCCTTTTGAGTTATATTTGCAACAGTTTGCCAGGGCTTGTCTTGTAAGCATCAGAAGTGCATGAAGGATCTACGGGATTCAAGCGGATTGTCAGCCTATAATTCAGAAAAAATGCAGGCAGAGAATCGCACTTAGGAGCATTTCTGTTATAGTTTCCACAAAGTAATTGATTGAATTACATAACCACTCACTTAATACTTAGAACAAACCGATGAAAGAATGGGTACTCAGCACCATGACTTCCCTAGGATATTGGGGAATTGGGCTATTAATGTTTGCAGAAAATCTTTTTCCTCCCATTCCTTCAGAGTTAATCATGCCATTGGCAGGATTTACAGTGGCACAGGGAAAGATGAATTTTGCCCTTGCAGTTTTCGCCGGAGTTGTCGGCACAATTTTGGGGGCATTGCCTTGGTATTATGCAGGTAAAATTGTCGGGGAACAACGCATCAAACGTTTGGCAGACAAATACGGCAAGTGGGTTCAAGTCTCCAGTAAGGATATTGATAAAGCTAAGGGATGGTTTGAGCGATACGGCAATAGTGCAGTGTTATTTTGTCGCCTTGTACCGGGGGTTCGTACCTTAATTTCCCTGCCTGCTGGTATTAGTGCCATGCCGTTAATACCTTTTCTACTCTACTCAACAATTGGCACTACTTTATGGGTGCTTTTTTTAACGGGTGCTGGAGTATTACTAGGCAATAATTATGAACTTGTCGATGAATATCTTGGTCCTGTTTCTAAGGTTGTGCTGGTGCTTTTACTTGTTGCATTGGCTGTTTGGATTTTCAGGAAAAAACAAAAGGCAAAACGTCGTAAACTGGACTGAATAAACTCAAGCTTGCTGATTCATTTTAAATTGAGGAATAACGAAGTTGCATTTAGTTTTGCCATAACTTATTAAGTCTTTGGGTTATTTCGGCGTTTGGGCAATAATCTTTGCTGAGTCGGGATTATTAATGGGTTTTTCCTACCCAGAGATAGCTTGCTATTTACGGCAGGTTTTATTGCTTCCCAAGGACTTTTGAATATTGCAGTGCTAATTTTTAGTGCTTTTGTTTGTACTGTAGTTGGCGATAATGTTTGCTACTATACAGAACATAAGTTTGGGCACAAGTTATTCAACAAAGAAAAATCTTGGTTTTTCATAAAAAGAATTTGGTTAAAACCCAAAACTTTCATGAGCAACATGGTAAAAAAGCCTTGGTGTTAGCTCGTTTTATGCCCATTGTTAGAACTTTTGCGCCAATTGTGGAGGAATTGGCTCAATGCATTGTCAAAGGTTTATGTATTACGATCTCTTTGGGAGTTGCTTTGGAAAGTGGTAATTAC
>CADCTM010000240.1 GCA_902805485.1 uncultured Coleofasciculus sp.
CCGATAACTTGCAATACCTAGATGAATCTGAGGAAGTAGTTTCAGAAATTCATCAAACATTTACAGTTTATTTACAGAACATTTATGAAAATATAAGCTCGATAGATTAATTTAAATAAAACTTGATTAAGTTAATTTGATAAAAGGTTTTTAAAATTTTCGACCAAACGGAGTAAAAATGGCTACTAAAGTAGTGACCTTCAGGCTACCAGCAGACCTCATAGAAGCGATTACGTTGCAAGCCAGCGCAAGTGGCAGATGCAAAACAGCCGTAGTTGTTGATGCACTCAAGCAAGTATTTAGCAGTTCTTCTCGCACAACACCTGCTTTACTCGAAGGGCTTGAGCAACAACAAGAAATACTACAGAAAAAAGTAGCGGTCTTAAATCAGCAGCTAGTTGAGTTTAATGGTGATGCATTGTCATACAGCAACACGCACCAACTAGAAGAACTGAATCAGGTGACAGCGACAAGTCAACCATTAGTCAATGAAGTTTCTTTCCCTCCAGCAAAAGCGTCCCAGTCTTACAATGGCGGCGCGGCGATGGATTGCACAGACACTAGTGATGTCGATAACCCAGACTCAGAATCCTTTAGCGCAAGAGGCGATGGCTTTGATGTGGCGCTGCAAAAATTAGCCAAGAAGGTAGAGCAGCGAGCAAGAATGCTTGAGCAGGTTCTCTCCGCCTCTGTAGACCATGTATGTATGTATGACAGGTTAGGACGGTACACTTACGCCAACCGCGCCTTTATGCAGTCATTTAGCTTGGAGCAGACTGAGCTTTATGGTAAGACTTGGCAACAAATTGGCTTGCCGCTAAACCCGATGAAATCATTTGACGGGAAACTTCAGATTGCCTTAACCACAGGACAATCAATTGCGGCGGAAATGGCACTACCCACTGTCAATGGACTTAGAGACTACGAGTATATACTTAGCCCAATCCATAGCACCGATGGCAGTGTTGAGTCAGTGGTTTACACGGCAAGAGATATTACCGAACGAAAGCAGGCAGAATCATCGCTACGAGAATCGGAAAAGAACTACCGCAACTTGTTTGAGTGGGCGTCAGATTCAATTTTTATCACCGACTCTTCAACCCATCATCTCTTAGACGTGAACGAACACGCCGCCAGACGATTAGGGTATACCCGTAAACAGCTTCTTCACTTACCGGCTGAGGTGATTAGTCCCCCGATGGACTCAGAGCATCGAGCGGGGACGCTGCGGCAGTTGTGGAAGACGGGCAGCGTAACATTTGAACACGTTCATAAGTGTAAAGATGGCGCACAAATGCCCGTAGAAGTCAGTAGCCGAGTGGTTGAATATGGGGGTCAACTAGCGATTCAGAGCTTTGTCCGTGATATTACTGATCGCAAACAGGCACAGGAAAAGCTTGCTCTTTATCAACAGATTGTCGCTCACTTGGGAGAAGCGATCGCAATTACTGACATAGAGGGTTGTTACCTAGAGCAAAATCGGGCGCATCGGTTGCTTTTGGGCTACTGTAACGATGAACTGCCAGAACTCACAACAACGCTCCTCTACGGAGAAGACGTATTTGCGACGATAAAACAAGAACTCAGCAAAAATAGTAGCTATCGGTGTGAAGCCACCAGTCGCACAAAAAATGGCGAATTAATCACATTGGAACTAGTAACTTATGTTGTTTGCAATGATGCGGGCGAGCCAGTCTGGTACGTAGAAAGCAAGCGCAATATCCGCTAGTACAAGCGATTAGTAAGTCAGTAAACCTTCCTAAGATAGCACCCCACCTACTACCAAGTAGCCAAAATGTAGAGACGTTCCGGCGGAATGTCTCTAGGAGAATTGATGTTGATTTCGACCAAGTTGCTTGGCACGATACATCGCAACATCTGCACTCTTAATTAAAGTCTCTTCTACTTCACCATCTAGGGGATAAATACTAATTCCAATACTAACCGTTACAAAAACATTTTTTCCTTCCAAAACAAAGACTTGAGACAATGCGTTCAGAATCTTTTGAGCTACTTTTTCGGCATAGTCTGCCTGATGAATTCTCGGAAGAATCACTGTAAATTCATCACCCCCTAGCCGCGAAACAATATCGCTATTTCGTAAACTATTAGTAAGGCGCTGGGCAACGACTATTAGCAATTGATCTCCTGTATCATGCCCTAAAGTATCATTCACCTGCTTAAAGCCGTCCAAATCCAAAAACATCAGTGCTACGAGTTGGTTATTACTACGTGCACACTCCAAAGTTTGGTTTAGTGATTCGTGGAACTGCTTACGATTACCTAAACCTGTTAAGGCATCATGATAAGCCAGATAACGTAAGCGGTCTTCTGAAAGTCTGAGTTCGGTGTTGGCACGAGTCAATTCAGCCGCCGCTTGCCTCAATTCTTGCTCGGCTCGCTTGCTTTTTGTAATGTCTCGGATAATGCCGACTAAAAACAGATTACCCGCCGCATATTTGTGTAGAGATTTTTTAGTGGCATTTAAGTACGTCGTGCCAACAGCATGGGGCAATTAAGTAAGTCGTGCCAAAAGCATCGGTTAATTCTTCCTCATTTTCCTGGGCTTGACCTGTTTGGAAAACTAGTTCATCTTCATCCCAAAAAACATCAGCTTCGTGTTTAGGAAAAATGTCATAGTCTGATTTTTCCATTAATGTCTCTAAAGGATAACCAACGAATTGACAATACGCTTGATTTAAAATGATGCACTCATGTTCTTTGTTTTTCACAAAAACCGGGTCAGGAATAGTGTTGATTACAGTTTGCAAAAATTCTTTAGAGCGCTTTAATTCTTCCTTAAGATGAGCTAAATAACTGGTGATGACAGCAGCAGATCCGAGTAGGGCTAATAAAGGAGGAACTAGGGGCAACCACCAACCTGCCAAAAAAGCCAGGTAACAGCTACCAATTAAAGCGCCACCAACAAAGAGAAGCCCCAGACAGGCACGTCGAGGCGATCGCAACCGCCAGATACTCCCAGCACCAACAAGCGACCATGAAAAAATCCACAACCATTCTCCGAACTCAGGCCAAACGTTAATTAAAGGTCGTCCATCCAGAGTGCTGCTGAGAATTTGACTGACAAAATTGGCGTGTAACTCAACACCAGCTATCGGTTTTGCTGAACCAACAAGATTATTACTATAAGGGTTGTAGAAGAAATCTTGGAGACTGGGTGCGGTTGAACCAATATTAACAACGCGATCACGTATCCAATTTGGATTAACTCGATTTGCCAGGACATCTTGCATTGAAACCGTGCGAAAGCTACCGGGACGACGAAAGTTAACTAATACTTGATAGCCCTTAGTATCACCCCTTACATAGCCCCCATCATTGGCTTGGAAAGGGCGAAATACACTTTGATTAAGCTGTAAATAATTAGGATTAGTTTTTGCCCGTTTGGCTGTAATCTTTTCGGCTTTAAGATAAATCAAAGCAAGCTTCAGCGCCAAACTTTGACGAACTTCACCATCATGCCAATAGAGCAAACTTCGGCGTAGCTTGCCATCGGGATCAATCACAACGTTATTAAAACCAACCTGTTTTTGTTGGCTTAATACGGGAGGCGGAGCGACGCCTATGGTAGTTTGATCTTTGAGTTTTTCAATTCCAATTAAATTCGGGATAGTTTGACAAGCCTTAACAAATTCTTCTCGACCTGGACTAACTTGCAAATCGCGATAAATATCTAAACCAATAGTACGTGGCTGATAGGAATTTAATTTTTGAAGCAGTTGAGCCATATCCCGATCAGGAATTGGCCATTGCTTGGCTTGTCGTATATCTTTTTCGTTAATCTCAACAATCACGATCCGCTCATCAAGAGCTTCGAGTTGACGCAGGTGAAATAGTTGATCGAAAGCTGCCAACTCTGATGATTGTAGTATCCCAATCAGGCGCAGGAGAATGACCGCGCTAGTGACAACAGCAGAAGCTATTAAGATCTGACGCTCTTGTCGAACCAATTGCTTTAATCGGCGATATAGACTTACTTTGAACATCTGCATGACTGCACAATTATCCTAAAGTGCAGTGATAGACATCATTTCGATACAGCCTGATTCAAAACAATTAATCGTTGAATGTTTTCTGCTCGTCCAGTCAAAAATTTGATTATGTCAGCAGATGGTGTTGTCTCTTGTCAATTGTTTTCTGAAATGGCTTCTCTCAACGTTCTGATGATCAGAATGCTTTTTTGCCTAATCAGAAAATGATTGATAGCAACACCACGACTTAATCTAGATGAAGATACTAATGCCTGATTTCTTGTGTTTTGGAGTTTTTACGCTTTATCTCTCGATTAGCTGCCTAACTGCAAGAAAACCGTACTCTTTGAGAACCCCTTTAAGCGAAGTTGCTCATACAGTACTCTCAATCAGCTATTTGTACAAAATTATCTGACCCAAAAATAAGACAAGCTCTCTCATTGCCTAGACTGTGAGGACGAATAGATTACCCTGACGCAGCCTGCATGCATCGAGAGAGCATTTTGCAGAAGTTACTTAAATAGTATACTCAAGCCCAATCTTGCAGCGCTCACTTCTTAAAACCCGAAACCCTTGCGATCGCGAAGCATCCCGAAAGTTTATCGCTTCTACCGGAACGTAATTAATCGCCTTCTACTAGAGAAAACTTTGACCAGTAACTCCCCGAAACGCGATCGCTTTTGTGAGAACTGCATCAGATTGCACTCACGAAGAACAGCACATTTAAGTCAGTAGCCCTAAAATTATGGCAATTTGTACTTAAAAGTGCGGGGGCCTTGATAGCCTGTTGCCTCAGCCAGTTCTTCTAGAGTTTTGATGCCAGAAGTCAGTTTGCCATTGATTTCCCAACTAGGGAAAGCCTTAACACCAGCATCAACACAGGCTTGAGGTCTAGCATTTTTGCCATCAACGGCACATTCAATTGGCTCCAGTTCAGCGACTGCCTGTTTCCCAAAAAGTTGCTTTTGCTCGTAGCAGTGGGGACACCAATAGGCGAAGTATTCCTTAACACCCGCTTTTTTCAGATGACGCGCCAAGGCAATTTCTGCTTCCCCAGAGGTCGTTGTAATTTCCCAGCCAATTCCGGGTTGGGGTGCCGTTGAAGCAATGGGAATTGTTGTACGACCTCCAGTAGCAACACCGCCTCCACCGACTTGAGCATAAACACCCAAGGCGCTAATTAGCGTGACCATCCCAACAATAATGCCGATAAAGAAAAGCTGACCTGCATCTTCCCAGGTCCGACCAATAAATGTCAGCGTTAAGAGGCTCAGGGAAAATAAAGCCGAGCCGATACAGTACAGACAAACTTTTTTAATCGCAAATGCCAGGACATACATCAGGTAGCCACTGAAAATCGTCATCGCTGTTGCACCGGCAAACAACAGCAACCAAGTCCAGTTTTCTAATTTTGAGCGAAGATCTCTATTTTTTTCGTTGTCAACAGCCAAAGGAGCTAGGGCAAACACTGCCATACTCGTGTATGCCAGGCAGCCAAACAAGGCTAGAGGCAGCCCAAACACTGTGGCATAGGGACTAGAGAGGACATCATTACAGCTAGAAGCACTCTGCGCGGCACCGGCAGCACTAGCCGTGCAAACCACACTATTACCAGTGAGCTTAATCACAGTTAGATAAGCGGTCAATAAAGCTCCCAAAATGGAGATCGCGCCGATCAGCTTACGAGACCAGCGATGAATCCAGGGAGTAGAACGTCGGCGACTCATAAATAAGTTGTTGGTTGTTGGTTGGCAGTTGTTTGTCGTTAATCGTCACTACTTATGAATGTAGCTTTAATGAAGACATGGGTTTCGGTTCGGCTTTTGTGGCAACGCTTCTGTGCGCCGCTTCCACAAATTGACTGACGCGAATTGGGTCAATTGGTTGCTCGATACGTCCCCGCCGCTTGAGGGAACTGGAGACAATTACCCCGTCTGCTGCCTGCATCAGGGTAGATATGTTTTCCCAGTTTGCCCCACTGCCGATCAAGACAGGTGTCCCGTTGGCTGCGGCGGATGCCAGTTCCAAGTCTTCTAGAGTCGGAGGGCTACCTGTCGCCCATCCAGAGAGGATGACACTATCTGCCAAGCCTCGTTCGATGGTTTCTTGTACCGCTGTGGTTAGGTTTGGGGAACCTAAGGGACGGGCGTGCTTCACGAGAACATCCGCGAAGATTTTGACATCACTCCCCAGTTCCCGACGGTAGCGGAGGAGTTGATGTGCTTGTCCTTCGATTAGCCCTTGGTCAGTTGCCATGACGCCAGTGAGGACGTTGACGCGGATAAATTGGGCTTGAACGCAGGTGGCGATCGCTAAAGCACTTTGGGCATCATTGCGTAAAACATTGATCCCCATCGGCAACGTCACCAAATTCATCAGCCGCTGGATAATGAGCGTCATCGCACTAACCACAGCGGGATCGACCTGGTTTTTTGTAAACGGGGCGTCAAAAAAATTCTCAACAATGACGCCATCTACTCCCCCAGAAGCCAACGCGGTTACTTCCTGCTCTGCCCGGTCAATGACCGCTTTCAAGCTCCCTCCCCAGCGGGGGGATGTTGGGAGCGGCAGCAGATGCACAACGCCAATAATTGGATTCGGTGTCTTGAAAATTTGCTGTAAGTTCACTTATCTACCTGAAAACACCGGCTACTTTCTACCCTACCTGTAGATGTTCTCCCGTAAAGGGTCAGGGGGATAGTGGCATAAATAGATCGTCTCGGATTTGATATCTCAATAAAATTTTATCTACAATAGGGGGAGGGGTTCGTGAAAGGATTAAAGAACATCCGGACTGGTAGAGTGTGGGTGAACTATTCAAAGCGCCAATGAGGTAAAATGCACCTCTACATGAGCGATTCCCACTCTCTTGAGTCATAATATAGACAACCGCATGGGCAACAAGCCAACTATTGCAATTTCCCACTTGGGATGCGAAAAAAATCGCATTGATACAGAACATATGCTTGGTCTGCTGGTAGAAGCAGGCTATAATGTAGATACAAACGAAGAACTAGCTGACTACGTTATTGTAAACACCTGTAGTTTCATTGAAGCGGCGCGGGCAGAGTCTGTCCGTACGCTAGTAGAACTGGCGGAAGCTGATAAAAAAATTGTCATAACAGGCTGTATGGCACAGCACTTTCAGGAAGAACTCTTGGAAGAGTTACCAGAAGCCGTGGCAGTCGTCGGGACCGGCGATTATAACAAAATTGTTGATGTGATTCAACGGGTAGAAACTGGGGAACGCGTCAAACAAATTTCAGCAGAACCAACCTACATTGCCGACGAGACAACACCACGCTACCGGACAACTTCCGAAGGCGTTGCTTACCTGCGGGTAGCGGAAGGGTGTGATTACCGATGTGCTTTCTGTATCATTCCTCATCTCCGAGGAAATCAGCGATCACGTACAATTGAGTCCATCGTCGCGGAAGCCAAGCAACTGGCATCTGAAGGCGTTCAGGAGTTGATTCTAATTTCCCAAATTACCACTAACTATGGTTTAGACCTCTACGGCGAACCAAGGTTGGCGGATCTCTTACGATCACTCGGTGAAGTAGACATCCCCTGGATTCGGATGCACTACGCCTATCCAACAGGCTTGACTCCATCAGTCATTCAAGCGATTCAGGAAACATCTAATGTTCTTCCTTACCTGGATTTGCCATTACAGCACTCCCATCCAGAAATCCTTCGTGCCATGAACCGACCTTGGCAGGGACGAGTGAATGACGGCGTTATTGAGCGGATCAAGACAGCGCTCCCTGATGCGGTGTTACGAACAACCTTCATCGTCGGGTTTCCTGGCGAGACGGATGAACACTTTGAACACCTCCTTCAGTTTGTCAAGCGCCACGAGTTTGACCATGCAGGCGTGTTTACTTTTTCTCCAGAAGCAGGAACACCAGCCTACAACTTGCCTTCCCAACTGCCCCAATCGGTGATGGAGCAGCGGCGAGATGCCCTGATGGAAGCACAACAGCCCATATCTTTGAAAAAAAATCAAAGTCAAGTGGGCAAACGAGTTGACGTCCTCATTGAGCAACAACACCCCGCAACGGGTGAATTGATTGGTCGCTCTGCCCGGTTTGCGCCTGAGGTAGATGGATTGGTCTACGTTCAAGGTGACGCCCCATTAGGAACAATCGTGAGAGTGGAAATTACGGCTGCCGATGCCTATGACCTACATGGTTCTGTAGTTCCTAGTCCCTTGTCAGTTGTCTGTTGATTGTCTTGCCTTGGTTTTTGTCTGTAGTCTGTTAATAATGATTAACTGAACCCTACAGGACTAACCATTAACAACAGACGGATGACACCAAAAAACTGAAAAAAACTAACAACAAACAACAAACTATGACCCTTTCATTTCAAAGCCTGGGCCTGTCTGAAGCTGGCGTTCATCAACTAGAAACATTAGGCTTCACAGAACCCACTGCGATTCAAGTGCAAGCGATTCCTCAATTACTCGCTGGGCGCGATGTCGTTGGTCAATCTCAAACCGGTACCGGCAAAACAGCGGCATTTTCCCTGCCTATGCTAGAACGGCTTGACCTGGAAACACGGGGAGTACAGGCGTTAATTTTAACCCCAACACGGGAATTAGCCTCCCAAGTTGCTGATGCCATTGGGACTTTCTCCAGTAATCGTCGTTTAAACATCCTGACAGTGTGCGGCGGACAGTCAATGGAACGGCAAATTCGCGAACTCAGACGCGGCGCTCAAGTTGTGGTGGGAACACCAGGACGAGTGATCGATTTGCTCGACCGGGGAGACCTCAAGCTCGACCAGGTGCGTTGGGTAGTGCTAGATGAAGCCGACGAAATGTTAAGCATGGGCTTCATTGATGATGTCAAAAAAATCCTCAAACAAGCCCCCGTCGAACGTCAAACCGCTTGTTTCTCGGCAACCATGCCCCGACCAATTCGGGAACTCGTCAACAAATTCCTGAAATCGCCAGCAACTGTCACCGTTGAGCAACCCAAAGCTACACCATCACGCATTGAACAACGAGTCTACGTTGTTCCCCGTGGTTGGACGAAGGCAAAAGCTTTACAACCGATTCTGGAGCTAGAAGACCCGGACGCCGCGTTAATCTTTGTGCGGACACGTCGTGCCGCCGCTGAACTGACTAGCCAACTGCAAGGCGCAGGTCATAGCGTAGATGAGTACCACGGCGATTTGAGCCAGTCTCAACGTGAACGCTTGTTAGCCCGGTTTAAAGCCGGTCAGGTACGCTGGGTTGTGGCAACGGATATTGCCGCACGGGGATTGGATGTCGATCACCTTACCCACGTCATTAACTACGACCTGCCAGATCAGGTGGAAAGCTACATTCACCGCATCGGTCGTACCGGACGCGCGGGTAAAACTGGGATCGCCATTACCTTAATTCAATCATTTGACCGCCGGAAGCTGAACTTGATTGAGCGGAAAGTTCGGCAAACGCTAAATGTTTCTCAAGTGCCGACGCGATCGCAAATTGAAGCAAAGCGTCTGGAAAAACTGCAAGACCAGTTGCGCGAAGCCCTTGCTGGCGAACGCATGGCATCCTTCCTGCCCGTCGTCCGTGATTTGAGCGAGGAATACGACCCATTAGCGATCGCTGCCGCCGCGCTGCAAATGGTCTACGATCAGACTCAACCTTCTTGGATGGCTCCCGACTCCGAGCCACCAGCAGACCGACCAAAATTGATCAAGCGTCGGATCGACAATCCAAATCCAGAGAAGCCTGTGATACCTAATCGCTCACGTTAAGCGAATTAAGTTGTTAGTTGTTAGTTGTTGGGAGTGAGCTTTTCACGACACAATAACCAACAACTAGCAACCCCTAAGTGTTAAACAATTCAGTAATAATCAACAAAATTTATTGTGGCTTTCAGTCTGTCTACTGCCCAATCTTCTGCCCTTGGAGATGCTGCACTCAAGCGTTCCAACTGGTCGGGTTTAATTGAGGCTTACCGCCCCTACTTACCCGTCACCCAATCAACCCCAGTCGTAACACTTTTAGAGGGTAATACCCCTTTGATTCCTGTGCCACGAATTGCCGAAATAATCGGTAAAGGCGTGCGAGTACTTGTGAAATACGACGGTCTTAACCCTACGGGGAGCTTTAAAGACCGAGGGATGACAATGGCGATTTCCAAGGCAAAAGAAGCTGGGGCGAAAGCCGTCATTTGTGCCAGTACGGGCAATACCTCCGCCGCTGCCGCCGCTTATGCCCGTCGCGGTGGGATGAACGCATTTGTCCTAATTCCAGATGGATATGTCGCTTTAGGAAAGTTGGCACAAGCATTACTTTACGGCGCAAAAGTAATCACGATTAAGGGAAATTTTGATGTATGCCTGGAAATTGTGCAGGAAATGGCAGCCAATTATCCTGTCACCCTGGTCAATTCCGTCAATCCCTATCGCTTAGAAGGTCAAAAAACGGCAGCATTTGAATTAGTAGACAATTTAGGCGATGCCCCCGATTGGCTGTGCATCCCCGTCGGGAATGCGGGAAATATTAGTGCATACTGGATGGGTTTTTGTCAATACCATCAACAGGGAAAATGCGCTCGCCTGCCTCGAATGATGGGTTTTCAGGCAGAGGGAGCGTCACCCTTAATTACAGGGAAAATCGTCACTCATCCCGAAACGGTTGCCACTGCAATTCGGATTGGTAATCCTGCAAGTTGGGAAAAAGCGATCGCTGTTCAACAAGCAAGTCAAGGGCAATTTAATAGCGTTACGGATAGCGAAATTCTTGACGCCTATCGCCTTTTGGCGTCTGAAGAAGGAATTTTCTGCGAACCCGCGAGTGCCGCATCCGTCGCCGGTTTATTGAAAGTCAAAGACCAAGTACCCGCAGGCGCTACAGTCGTGTGTGTACTAACCGGTAATGGTCTTAAAGACCCCGATACGGCAATTAAACACAGCACTAGCCAGTATTATCAGGGAATTGAAGCAAATACAACGGCAGTCGCTGAAGTCATGGGACTAAACAATTAAGTATTTAATTGCTAATTTTTTAATTTATTTAGTACCGCGTTCTTTCGTCAATTGGCCGATGGTGTCACCGATGACAGCAGTTAAGCTTTTGCGAGTTTGAGCGTGGTTTGCTTGTTCGTTTCTTAAGGCTTCAAGTAGGCGATCGCGTTCTGCCATTACTTCTTGTAGCTTTGCCTTCAATTCCTCAACTGTTTCCAGCTTTGCCAACTCCTGCTCAATTGCCGACGCCGCTGCGGCGTCATCGACTTTTAGGATAGGACTTTCCCCTTGTAATTGTCGCAGTTCGACTTTTAGACTTTCAACCTGTTGCTGGGCAAGCTTTGCCTCAGCACGGCGTTGCTGCGCCTCTGTATTATAGAGTTGACGCCAGTTATCGGCACTTTCATAAGCCGTATTGCGATCGCGTTGAATCTCAGCTAATTGCTGCTTAAGTTCCTTAATTTGGGCTAACCACTGCGTGATCTCGTTGCTCATGGACAACTGCTCCTCATTCGCACCATCCTGCCTTGTGTAAATTGCACTAGTGACCCTTCTTATAAGTCAATTGTCCGTAAATTTGGCACAGTTATTGCTAAGACCTGTTGCCAAAATTAAATCCATGCTATCTGCGCGTTTTTTCCGGTTCTTTCGCTACCTGAATCTGAGTACCCTCAAGAAAACTTTCATTAAGGCGATGAAACGTCGCTTGATGGGTTTGTCTGCTGAGATGGCATACAACGCCATGTTAGCCCTGTTTCCAGGTATTTTAGCGGTTCTGACTGCGATCGGATTATTCCAGGACTCTTTACAAGATACCTTCAGAGATCTAGCCAATCAACTCAGTGAAGTGGCACCGGCTGAAGCGTTAACACTGATTCGTGATTTTGCTAAAGAAATTAGTCTGACAAAAAGTAGCAGTTTATTCTCTCTTAGCTTCATCTTTGCAATTTGGGCTGCCTCTGGAGCGCTTAGTGCGGCAATGAATGCCCTCGATCAAATTCATACCATTCCTACTGAACAAGCACGACCTTTTTGGAAAGCGAAATTGATTTCTTTAGGGTTAACAATTGGTAGTATTGTACTGCTAATGACTGCTTCTTTCCTCGTATTCATCAGTGGTTGGATTGTGGAAATGGTCGCTCAACACAGTGGAGCTTTTGTCTTATCAACAATTTGGCGACTGTTGAGCTGGCCATTAGCTTTGGGGATCGTTGCTACCGCTTTTGCCTTTATTTATCGTTTTGGACCTAGCCGTTGGACTAAGGGAACACCGATTATGCCAGGAGCAATTTTAGCAGCAGTTTCTTGGGCAATTTTATCAGCGCTATTTCGGGTTTATGTCGAGAATTTTGGAAATTACAATAAAGTTTATGGAGCAGTAGGAGCTGTAATTATTTTATTACTATGGCTTTACATGACTTCTTTAGTACTTTTATTAGGCGACCAACTCAACGTTACCGTAGGAGAGGCAATGCAAAAAGCTAAAGACAGGTCTACTTTAAGAGAAGCTGCCGAGCATGAATAATCGTTGCTGAATTAAACAATCTCAGTCAGTTTGCCAACATTGCTTGGACAAGCGATAACTGATTTTTATTTTGCCCTAATCATAGATTAAATCCGATTTGTAATGTCTAAGCTTTTTCCCCAACCCAGTGAAGCTCAAACTGCTACCATCATCCGTCTGCGTCGATTGAGCCGTCTGCTTGATAGCGCGATTCGTATTCCCGGCACATCCTATCGTATCGGACTCGATCCGCTATTCGGTCTATTTCCAGGAGGCGGTGACTTTTTGGGAACAGCTCTTTCTGCCTATATTGTGATCGAAGCGGCGCGGCTGGGGGTACCGAGAGCAGCTTTGGCGCAAATGGTATCAAATATTATTGTTGATACCGTCAGTGGTAGCGTGCCTGTTTTAGGGGATTTGGTTGATTTAACTTGGAAAGCCAATGTTAAAAACATGGTGCTGCTAGAAGAACACTTAAATATTCCTCATCCTCAGCCAAGAAAACAGACAGATTGGTTGTTTCTTGCTCTACTATTGGCAGGGTTGCTGTTAGTTGTAATGGTGATGGCAGCGATTAGTGTAATGCTCTTGAGATGGATTTGGACGGCAATAGTTGGATGAGGGTTAGGCTAAACCTAATAAGGCGGCAATTTTTGTACAGGCTTCAATTAATGTTGCCGCACTGGTTAATCAAAAGCGATCGCAAACACCCCATTGCTCAAACCCGAATCTGATATAGCATAGCCTCAGATATATCTAGGTGTCGCTCCATTCCCATAACTCTCACAGACCTAGAACAACTGCAAAAAAATTATCTGAAGACCATCTCGACGACCAACTGAGATGGGAAAATTATTCTCATGGGGCGATTAGATTCTACCGTCCGCTAGGTAAGCTAGCCGTGCTAGCTGATGGAGATATGCTTACTATCCCAGAACTATTTCTCGGTTGGGAAGTGCCGATTACGGAATTGTGATCGATTGAGTTTGAGTAATTTTGCTCATAAACACAAGCATCATTAATAGTTAAAATCGC
>CADCTM010000241.1 GCA_902805485.1 uncultured Coleofasciculus sp.
GGAGTGTTCTAAAGGAATGGAAGCTAGAACGCCTAAAGCAACCTCTATCATCTTCAATGTCCATCACCTGATTGCTAGAGTTGAGATTATCCTTGTACGCTGTGCTGAAGTCATCGCAGCTAATCAGAGCTATTTATTTTAAGGTTGGTGAGAGCGACGGACTTCTGTGATTTGGTCAGCGACATCAAGAATCCCTTGGGGCATTTTTGGTCCTGTCAAAATGATGTCAACTTGTGTGGGGCGTCGTTTAAGAAATGCCAGGACTTCTTCTTGAGGAATGAAGCCAAAGTTGATCGCTAAACTGAGTTCATCAAGAACAACTAAAGAGTATTTTCCTTGGCATACAACGTCCTGGGTATATTGCCACAACTGCATTAAGGATTTGGACTCCGCCTCGTCTAACTCAGGTGTATCAATATAGCGCGGAAGGTCACAGCGAATCCAATCTAGGTGTTGCCCTAAACGTACGGGATGCTCATGTCCTTGCCCAATACCGCCTTTGAGGAACTGAACTACTAACACAGGGGTACCTTGACCAGCAATTCTTAAGGCTTGAGCAATAACGTTGGTGAAAAAGTTACGGTGTGCGCCTGTAAATACTTGTACTAGTCCTTCAATGTGGTATGGAAGGTGATCAGGTGAATTAATGACGGTCGCTTCTAACTGGGAAACCATAGGTTAACACGCTTTGGGGCAACAAGCTTTTGTTGCTGATGAAACAGTTGTTCTACGGATGTCGTGAACAATATATAGCGTACTTTTTAAGTCGCCTACCTAGTCAAACACTACATTTGTGAGGCGTCAAGAGTCAAACTGTTGAGTTTTGTCGGGTGCTGTGGGGATATTTTGGCAGAGTCGGTGTTATTTTAGTCCCGTTCTCAGCTTTTTGACGGAAGTCCTAATAAACTAATTGTTTCGCGATCATCACAAGAAGAGAGGCGCGAAATGTGTGCAAAATTTATGAAAGATAGTTTTAATGGCAAGGAAGTAGGAGCGTTTTTATTGTGAAGCTGGTGATTCTGGGAGGTCCCGGAGCAGGAAAGGGAACACAGGCTCAACCGTTGTGCCACCATCTGGGGATCTCTGAGATTTCTACCAGTAATATACTGCGAGAGGCGATCGCTTGCTCTACTGACTTGGGACGTGAGGCACAAATTTATGTTGAGAAAGGTGAACTAGTACCTGATCCGCTCCTCATTGAATTCATACGAACTCGCCTTGTACAACCGGATGCTGCTAACGGTTGGTTGCTAGAAGGCTATCCCCGCACGGCTTTCCAGGCAGAGGAGTTGGATTTTTTACTGGATGATTTGGGGCAGCAGTTGGATTGGGCAATTTATCTCCAGGTCTCGGAATCTGTGATGATGAGTCGTAGTTTGGGGCGTTGTCCTCTTCAAGGTATCGCCTCTTCTGGATCGCGTCTAGATGATCAGCCGGAAATCATCCAACGGCGGATTAATCTTTTCTATGAACGCACAATTCCCATGCTTGAATACTACAGCTATCGGCAGCATCTATTGACGATTAACGCTGACCAATCACCCCAACAAGTACAGCAAGAGATTTTGCAGAAACTTAACCGTTGAAGCGCTAATCGGTTTAAAATTCTCACTCAACGTTTCAACAGGGAGGATGATCATGTCTTGGCAACGCCCAGATAACCGAAAACCTGATGAGTTACGCCCCATCAGTTTTGAGCGAGACTTCACGCGGTTTGCCCTCAGTTCCGTCTTAACTCAGTGCGGCAATACTCAGGTGCTGTGTACTGTAACAGTGCAACCGGGTGTGCCGAAGTTTTTGGAAGGTAGTGGTAGTGGTTGGCTGACGGCGGAGTATAGAATGCTACCGGGCGCTACACCCCAACGTCAAGCGCGGGAATTTCTCAAGCTATCGGGGCGAACCCAGGAAATCCAACGGTTAATTGGGCGTAGCTTGCGGGCATCGTTGGATCTCACAGCCTTGGGAGAGCGCACGCTAACGGTTGATGCCGATGTATTACAGGCGGATGCGGGGACTCGCACGACTTCGATTACAGGGGGCTACGTTGCCCTGGCAGACGCTTTGGAGAAGTTGGTTAAGCAAGGGGAATTAGAGCGATCGCCTTTATCTCATCAAATCGCTGCTGTTTCTGTGGGAATCTTGGACGGTGAGCCGTTTTTAGACCTTAATTATCTCGAAGATGTGGGCGCTGAGGTAGATTTTAATGTCGTGATGAATGAGGAATTGGGAATTATTGAAGCGCAGGGCACAGCAGAGTCGGGTGCTTATAGTCGCGCTCAACTTAATCAAATTATGGACTTAGCCGAAAAGGGGATTCGAGAATTACAACTAGCCCAGCGGCAAGCGTTGCTCTAACTAATATGAGCTGATTTCTGGTTAATTAGTTGTCTTTTTTAACTCTTATTTACAAGTTTCCAGAGCCAGATTTTACGCTCTTGCTTATCTTTGTAAATCGGCTCTCTTTTTAAGTTCTGTTGTTGCACAAGTTCATCTAACGAATTGTCTGAATCTCCATACAAAAACCGTTCACTAAAATCTGGAGATATTTTGGGAAAGGGAGGTTTTTGTATAAATTGAAATTGGACTTGTGGCTTAAGTTGATAGCTTAGAGCCAAAAGATTGCCAAGATTATTGCCAGAAATTTCACTAACGACAAGGGGGCGTGTTGCCTGGTTAATAATTCTTGCTACGGGTAAAAATTGGTATCCATAAGCCATATTCCACCAAGTTTCAGCTTGGGAACTAACGATCCCTGATAGCACAGCACTGGTAATTAATACGACTCCACACAATTGCCATAAATTCTGTTGCCAACGTTGAGCAAAACTGGATGTAATTTTATTCGCCAAGAGGGAAGCAACCGCGATCAGAAATCCTAATTGACAAGGCATGAGATAGCGACTCATTGCCGAGCGATATCCCCCAACAATTAAATCTGGAAGAATTAATGCTAGCGCTGGGGTAGCTGTCAGGGTGAAAACAAATAGCCAAGCTTGTTTTGGGGTAGTTTTGTATAAAAAATAAAATGAATATCCCACGATAGATACTATAACTAAAATTACTAATCCTAAAGGAATTAGATAGCCTAGTGAAGCATAAGAATTAATTCCCAAATCCAGAAAAGCGCGGCTAATATTACCAACCCAAGTGACGACTAAAGATAATAAGCTCTTGCGTTGAGATTGCCAACCTGTTGTATTTGTAACCGAGGAAGAGTAATTAATCACAATCCAAATCCAAGGCGTGAAAGCGAGAACTCCCGCAAGCGAGGCTAAGAGATAAGCTGTAATTTTATTCCATCTAAAGCGTTGGATAGCTAAGACATAAATGCCATGCCCAATTGCTACTAAAGCAAAGAATAAATGAGCATACAAACCTAAGGCGACTGTTGTTCCATAAATAACCCAATTTTGTTTTTTATTAACTCGAATTGCCTTTAACAGCGCCCAGCTAGAAAGCAAAATTATGACAGCCCATAAACTATAATTTCGGGCTTCCCGCGCGTAAAGGATCTGAAAGGTAGAAACAGCAATTAGTGCCATTGCCACCCATCCAGTAAGTGATGACTGAAATAATTCTCGACATAGCAGATAAATGGCAGG
>CADCTM010000242.1:0-1070 GCA_902805485.1 uncultured Coleofasciculus sp.
CACTAGCGGATAGCGGTAATCAGCTCATGATAGCAACTAGCACTAATAATTTTCAAACTTTAATTAATAGCGGTTATTACGATGTGGGAATATTTTTTACACAGCTAAATCTGGCATCTAGCTATTCGTCAGCGATTAACGCCTTGGGTTCGTTTGTTCAAAAAGGTGGCAAATCAATTTACACAGATTGGTCGATGAATAATAGTTTAGCCACTCAGTTTGGTGCAGGTTTTACAAGAACCGCAAACTTTAGCCAGGTAAGTCTAACCGATTCGGAATACGCTTCAGGAACCTACAATCTCAGTAATCCTGGATGGGGAACATATAGCATGGGTTTGACTGCGCTACCAGGAAGTTCGGTGGTGGCTAAGGCAGAAAATGGTGACGCTGCCGTTGTTGTGGGTAATGAGGGCAGAAGTGTTACTTTCGGCTTCTTGGCAGATACGTTTGCCGACACAGCTCAAGGTAAAGCGCTGTTTGGATCATTCTTAAGGAAACTCACGTCTCCAGTGACTGTCCAGTGTTCAATAAACTAGCTTGCACTATTGTTTATGGGTATTAGCTAGCGCGGCAAAAACTATCAGCTACTCAATCACTTTAGTTAAAGCTTAAGATAGTTCAATTTTCTAGAACATAAGATCATTCTTTGGGAGGAGTTGTAATTACACTCCTCCCAAATTTCTTAAATTTTAAGAGTGGACTAGCAACTACACGTCCTTCGACAAAAAGGCTACACTCAAAAGACTCAAGTACAACGGGACAAATTCATGAAGTCACAAAGCGAGACTCCTTGGTCTGTTGCTGTTTTTCGTCTGGTCGGTTATGGATTGCTGCTATTAGCGCTGTTGGACTTGCTCACAACTCTTTTGCCACTACGCTTAATGAACCCACTTTGGCAATTTGAGACGATGGGAGCGATAGTTGAACGGGTGGCTGTTCCTTTGTTAGGGTTAGTATTGGTCTTTTTCGGCGAAGAAAAATTCCGTTCATCCTTTGAACAAAAATTCTTAAAATTATTACGCTGGCTCTGTCTCCTGGTTGGAGTATTATTTTTCTTACTAGTTCCCTTG
>CADCTM010000242.1:1080-3596 GCA_902805485.1 uncultured Coleofasciculus sp.
GTTAGCACCCTACAGGTTAAAGCAGTTAACGATACTCAAATGAATCAGCAATACAGTCAACAAAAAGCAAGAGTTGAACGAGTTGAAAAGCAACTCAACCAAATAAAAGATCAAGACTTAGAAAACTTTATCAAAAGCCAAGGTCGCACGCTTGATGGTCAAAGTCCCCAACAAGCCAGAGGGCAATTTTTAGCAAAAATTAATAAAGACAAGAATCAGCTAGAAAATCAGTTCAAGCAAGTTAAGTCAAATAGTCGTCTAACTCTGCTCAAAAATTCTGCAAAATGGAACTTGGGAGCGCTGGTTTCTGGCGTTTTATTTATTTATATTTGGCTGCTCACACGCTGGGCGCTGTAAGGCGAAAATTTTGGCAAAAGTACACGGTGTAGCAAATAATCCTGCTAGTTGTTCAAAATTGCAGGTTTTGTTCCTCATTAGCAGAGATTAGTTTTATTTGGTAGTTTGAAGCTCTTGCTGTTGAAGCGCCTTTAGTACCGAAGGCTAAGTTATTTTTGATTGATTTGTAACAGTTGCATCACTTGCTAGTGGTTTAAATCCAAGGGCTTTTAACGCAAGTCCATGTTAAGGAGAATCGCAGTTCCTGGCGATTATTTTATGCTTCTGGTAGAGTTTTTTGAATCCTCGTGTTAGAGAGTTTATCTTACTAAGTAAGGACATAAGACTAAGTGCTGCCAAACCTGAGCAACTTTATCACCGCAGAAAGATAATCCTCTGAGGGGCTTCGCTCACTTTTAAGAGTTATTTAAAAATTGCTGAAATTCCTGCAAAAGACAAAGCTTTATATTTTCTTAAGATAGCTATGCTAGAATTTGTTCATTGCTTAACATTTCTTCATGGGATTAGGTAAAATTGTCTAAATTTTCAAAATCGGTGAAAAACTTTGCCGCGCTTGCAGGAGCCACAGGTGCTTTCGCAGTGCTTCCCGTGTTAGCGCAAGCAATTCCTCTGCCAGGTGTACAAATCCAGCCTTCTGTACCAGGTGTACAAATCCAGCCTTCTGTACCAGGTGTACAAATTCGTCCTTCTGTACCAGGTGTAGGTGTAGAAATCCAGCCTTCTGTACCAGGTGTACAAATTCGTCCTCAAGGCGAAGTTAGACCGATGCCTCCGTCTGATGAGCCAGCCATGAAGCCAATGATGGCAAGAGGCAACATTGTTGAAGTGGCGGCAGCTAATGGCTCCTTCAAAACCTTAACGGCTGCCTTAAAAGCGGCAGGATTAGACACAACGTTAGCTACAGGTGGACCTTACACGGTTTTCGCGCCAACGGATGAAGCGTTTGCGGCTCTGCCCAAAGGCACAGTTGAACAATTGTTAAAGAAAGAAAATCGCGACACCTTGGTCAAAATTCTTACTTACCATGTGATTCGCGGTGAAAACGTCTCCACCGCTCTGAAATCTGGACCAGCAATGACACTCGAAGGCGCTCCTGTGCGCCTGAATGTCAGTCCAGTCGGTGTTATGGTAAATACTTCCAAAGTCGTGCAAGCGGACGTTAGAGCCAGCAACGGCGTCATTCATGTGATCGATAAAGTAATGCTACCGCCCCGTCCACAGTCCCGCCCTCAGCGATAGAGCGCGATACCTAGATTATTGCCGCAACAATCTAAGCGCTTTGTATTGGGTGAACTAATAACCGTAACCGACTTTAAGCAAATAATTTGCTTAAAGCCGGTTATTTTAATTGGATTTAAAAAATTAATTTCTCGTCCGTAGCAGCGAGTATGGTAGAGTACCAGAGTCTAGTCGGTTCTGGTGGGGAGCAGCCGCCAGAGGAAATGGGGAAAGTTCGGTGGAAATCCGGCGCTGTACCGCAGCTGTAAATAAGTTCACTAATTATGGACTTAAAAGTCAGAATGCCCACCGATAGATTTGTCACTTTGATGTGCGATTTACACGATCGAGGTAAAACATGAAAACGTCTTCAATCAGCCCCTTTGGTAACTTAAAGCAGCAGACAGTCCGTTTCAAACTGTCGTTACCTATGCAAGCAAATTTTTACACTTCATTGTGTGTTCTAACACTCTAAAGTATCTATCTTTCTACGTATCCTGCTGCCCCTAATCAAGCGCATTCTCTGCGTCATCATAAGTTGATGGTGAGTTGTTATTAATCCTCAGAAGCCGGAGTTATCTTCTTCAAAATTAGAATGTCAAAACCCTCCAAACTGAGGATAAATGTGTTGCTTTTGCTGATTGGGGAACGACTGATGCAAACGGTTAGTGAATGTTAGAGCAACAGTTCTTTGATAGCGCACCTCACAACCCTGAAGTAAATGTTTCGTTACAACCACAAGCTAAAGATCAATTCTTACCTTTGAAAATTTTCAAACGAATTGAAGTAGCAGAAGTTGCGCCTCTTCTGTCAATTTGGTTGATTGTTTTGACTGACTTTCCCAGCCTTCTTATCCTGGGTTTGCTGTTTGGATTAGGACTGAAAAAGAAGCTGATTTAGATTTAAGTCCAGTTCTTACAGAATGACTTTTTGTCCTTTAT
>CADCTM010000243.1 GCA_902805485.1 uncultured Coleofasciculus sp.
TAGTTCATAATGTTTATGTCCTTCTGCTAACTCTAATTCCCGTAAAATCCCCATCCGTGCCATTAACTTGACACTTCGGTAAATTGTAGACAAACTAATCGCTTCTCCACGTTGCTGTAGTAAATTGTGCAGTTCCTCAGCACTGAGGTGGTCTCCTCTGGGAAGATTTTGAAAGACGTGTAAAATCGTTTCCCGTTGTGGTGTCAACCGCCAACCACGGGAGTTAAGCTCAGACTTGAGTGAAGCGGCTGTATAGGGAGGCATAATAACCCTCTCAAAAAAAACCCATTATTGACAATGATAGTGATTGGCACTCTTACTTGCAACAAACTGAGGTAATTGAGAATAAGTCTCAGCACTTTATTGAGAACTGTTGAAAAACAGGCGGCTCCCCAATGACCCTGAGATTGTTCTTAAAATGGTACTAATAGTATTTTTCTGGTTATCTAAGTCAGATCGCCGTATAGATATTTAGTAGAGGAGTATGCCCCGCCCAACAGGGGTAGCATTTGATTCTTCACCTCCAGTGGCGAAACACTTATCCTCTATCCATCCCACCTCGATAACTTAACCGAACTACAAGCCAGTCGGCTATCACTACCCCCACAGTCAGACGAATATGTCCAAACACGACTCCTATCTAAGATGTTCTTTTTGCGGTAAGTCCTCTGAGCAGGTACGCAAATTAATTGCTGGACCTGGCGTATATATCTGTGATGAATGCGTCGAACTGTGCAACGAGATTTTAGATGAGGAGTTGCTCAACTCCTCCAATGACACAGCAATTCAACCCCCTCTACCCTCAGAGCAACCCCAGAAACAACCCGCTCACGCCAATCATCGGACCTGGAATCAAGTTCAAAAACCGACAGAAATCAAGCAAGCGCTAGATAATCATGTTATTGGTCAAAACCAAGCCAAAAAAGTCCTCTCCGTAGCGGTATACAACCATTACAAGCGCCTGAGTGTTGACCAAAGTAATAGCGGTAAAACAGTGGTAGACGACAGCGTAAAGCTGCAAAAATCCAATATCCTCTTAATCGGTCCTACCGGGTGCGGTAAGACACTTTTAGCTCAAACCTTAGCGACGCAGTTAGATGTTCCCTTTGCCGTCGCTGATGCCACTACCCTTACCGAAGCGGGTTATGTTGGGGATGATGTGGAAAACATCCTGTTGCGACTGTTGCAAGTTGCCGACTTCGATGTTGAGGCGGCTCAACATGGCATCATTTATATTGATGAAATTGACAAGATTGCTCGTAAGAGCGAAAACCCCTCAATTACACGCGATGTTTCCGGCGAGGGTGTTCAGCAAGCGCTTTTGAAAATCTTAGAAGGAACAGTTGTGAATGTACCGCCTCAAGGTGGACGTAAGCATCCTTATCAAGAGTGCATTCAACTGGATACCAGCAATATTCTTTTCATCTGCGGCGGTGCTTTTGTTGGGTTAGAAAAAATTGTCGAGCAACGTACCGGGAAAAAATCGATTGGCTTTCTTCAACCCAACTCCCAAACAGATGAAACGAATCCTGGGGGAGGCACTTCTCTAACGCGAGCGCCTCAACAATCAACGGTGGACTTTAAACAACTAGAACCTGAAGATTTGGTGAAATTTGGCGTTATCCCCGAACTAATTGGGCGTTTGCCGATTATTACCGCTGTGGAGGCGTTAGATGAAGAAGCCCTAATGGCGATTTTGACACAGCCTCGAAATGCGCTCGTAAAGCAATACCAAAAGTTGCTCAAGATGGACAATGTTCGGATGGAGTTTCAGCCAGAGGCACTAAAAGCGATCGCTCAAGAAGCCTTTCGACGCAAAACCGGAGCCAGAGCGCTACGCGGTATCTTGGAAGAACTCATGCTGGATGTGATGTACGAGCTACCTTCCCGCAAAGATGTTACTCGCTGTACAATTACGCGGGAGATGGTCGAGAAGCGCTCTACAGCCGAACTGCTAGTACATCCTTCTTGGTTGATTAAACCTGAATCTGCTTAGGTTAAAAGTGCCCAGGGAGTAGAGGGGAGAGTTCCGACAAGGTGATAACTCTCCCAAAAGCGATCGCTTTTACTATTTTGCAGAACAACCGATTCAGTTAAGGACGCCGAGACTCGGGAGGTGGCGGAGTCTGTCGAAAGCTGGCAATTAGCAAGCAAATGATGCCAACGTTAATGAAGGTATCTGCCAAATTAAACACCGGAAATTTAATCAGGCGAAAATCCAGAAAATCGACAACATAACCATTGACAAATCGGTCAATGCCATTTCCTAAAGCTCCTCCTAAGATGAAGCCATAGCCTAACTGCTCAAACCGATTGAGTAAAGGTCCAAACCAGGCAAGGGCAATTAAACCAATACTTACCAGCAAAGATAACCAGCGCAACCAAGCTCCTCCTTGAAAGAGACTAAAGGCTGCGCCAGAATTGGTTACATAAGTAAAGTGAAAGACATCAGGCAACAAGGATATGGTTTTATTCAGCCCTATATTTTGTACTACTAAATATTTACTCAACTGATCCAGAATCAGACTGATCACAGCAGCAATCCAGAAGAAGCGGTTTTTCAGACGCATGGTAATTGGTCATTGATCATTGGTCATCGGCTATTGGCTTGCTTAACAAACAAGCTAATAAAACATGAGTTTCCGCAAGGCAAACGCTAAAACGGTAACAGCACAGACTATCACCAATTGACCTGGTAAGAGATCAATGGTGTATGTCATAATTGCCTGCATTATTAAAGGTAAGCCTTTGACAACTGTCAAGCTGAAGAGGTGGAAAATAATCAAATAGCCAATACCGTAGATGTGAATAGTCAAGAGACCACAAATGCAGCTAAAGGCTAAAGACTCAACCCTTGGACGCATCCGAAAGGCGAGAAAACCGCAAACCCAAGCCCCCGCAATAAAACCCAGTAAGTAGCCAAAGGTCGGCTCTTTCAAATAACTCATCCCTCCGCCATTGGTAAAGACTGGACGATTTAAGCCCAAAACAACATAGGCAATTTGAGCAAGCGCACCAGCATTTTTTCCACCCAAACAAGCGGTGAGTAGTACAGCCCCGATTTGATAACTAACGCCAAGGGATACAGCATGGATGCCTTGTCCAGACCACTCCCAAGGCGCATTAGTAACAAATGCTTCCAGAAAAGTGCCACCGATTGTCAGTAATAAGCCAATCAATGCCCATAGAAGTTCATTAGGAACAGACACGGTCAGTTAGAGGCTATGAGCCAGGAAGTGAAAGGAAAAAACAATCATATATAAAGAGAGGAAGAGTAGGAAATAAATTTAGACATAAATGGGGAGACTTGTCTTGAAGCATCTCCTGATTATCTTCACTCTTACGCTCCCTCTACGCTTGTTAATTACCTGCTCCTTCATGCCTGACGGGTGTAGTTTTTCCGGGAATCGGGGCGTTACCACCCATTAAACCTGATATTCCAGCCTAGCGTCTCTTGTTCTACTGCTTCCCCCCTTGCCGTGAGGTATCCTGTCGAATCTGCATCCTATCCATCCTAAATTTCAGCCCGCAAGCGAGTTTAAGTTTAAGGAAAGGAAATTAGCGATCGCTCTGGAGAAAGTTGATAACGGTACTTG
>CADCTM010000244.1 GCA_902805485.1 uncultured Coleofasciculus sp.
GGGTATTGCTTCCTCTGGAAATCGCAATTAGTGTGGCTTCATGTTGGGTCAGACTTGTTAATTGCTCTGTCCTATTACTCGATTCCCCTGCTGCTAGTTTACTTTGTGAGTCGGCGTTCAGATTTGCCATTTCAGGGAATATTTCTCCTATTTAGTGCTTTTATTTTGTCCTGTGGCACCACCCACTTGTTGGAAATTTGGACACTTTGGCATCCCGATTATTGGATATCAGGTTTGATGAAAGCAATTACCGCGCTCATCTCCTTATATACTGCTTCAGAATTGATTCCATTATTACCAAAAGCCGTAGCATTACCTAGCCCAGCGCAACTAGAAGCGGCGAACTTGGCACTAGAACATGAAATTGCTGAACATAAACAAACTGTAGCCGCACTAGAAAAATCACAACAGAAGTTATCACTACTAGTACAGCAAACGCCTCTTGCCATAATTGAATGGGACTTAAACAGTGAAGTAAGCGATTGGAACCCTGCCGCCGAGAAATTATTTCGGTATACAAAAAGTGAAGCCATCGGGCATCACGCCACAGAATTGATGATGCCTGGATGTACAAACGAGCAATTCAAAAATCTTTGGCAGAGCCTTTTATCCAGTAAAAATGGCAGTTGTAGCACCAACGAATACCGGACACAAGAAGGTATAACCTTGTATTGCGAGTGGCACAACATTCCCTTAATTGAGCCGAATGGCGTGGCGTTGGGAGTTGCGTCTTTGGTACAAAACATTACCCAACGAAAAGAAGCGGAAAATGCACTGAGAAAAGCAAATGAAGAACTAGAACAACGAGTTGAGGCACGGACAAAAGAACTAGCAAAGGCGAATGAAATTTTGCAGGCAGAAATTAGCGATCGCAAACAGGCAGAATCAGCCCTCTGGGAAAGCGAAACGCGCCTGCATACCGTTGTCACACAAGCCCCGATCATCCTCTACGCCACCAATCGCCAGGGCGTCCTCACGGTTCTAGAAGGCAAAGGTTTAGAGGGTTTGGGATACCAATCTGACAAAATTCTAAGATCCGACTTTGACTTGTATCCTGCCCAACTGGAGATATTGGAAAACCTCCCAGAAGTCCTCGAAGGTAGAGACAAAGCTTGGATTGTGAAAGTCGGTAATTCGGTTTATCACAACCGAGTAACGCCGATTCGAGACAAAGAAGACAACGTAACTGGCTTAATTGGTGTCGCCACTGATATTACTTTACGTTATCAAGCACAGTTTGCGCTGGCAGAACGCGAACGCTATTTAGCAGCATTAGTTGCAGTTCAGCATCAATTGTTGGCGCTTCAAGGGGAGGAAAACTATCATACAGCGGTTCTGGAACTGCTGGGGCAAGCTAGTCATGCCAGTCATGCCTATGTCTTTGAATTCCAGGATACTAAAGAGCGATTACTAACTCAGCGTGCCTATTGGAGTGCGGATGAAAGTTACAGCGAAACCAATTACCAAGACTGTCAAAAATTGCCCTACCAAGAATGCTTATACCCTTGGACTCAACGTTTAGCGCAGCGTGAAACCATTGTCGGATTAGTTAGTGAATTTCCTGAGTCAGAACGTTTAATTTTGGAGTCCCAAGGGATTTTATCTGTGCTGATTTTGCCCTTAATGGTGAAAGAACAGTTCTTCGGGTTTATCGTTTTCGACTGCACAGAAAAACGAGTTTGGTCAGCATCAGAAGTAGACTTATTAAGGGCAGCCGCTGCGGCACTTTCCTTACAACATGAGCGCATTAAAGCTGAGGTTGCTCTACGGCGTCAAGAAGCCCGACTGCGATCGCAAACCGCCCAACTTAAACAAACTCTTACGCAACTTAAGCAAGCCCAAGCCCAACTCGTACAGAGCGAAAAAATGTCTAGCTTGGGACTAATGGTAGCGGGTATTGCCCACGAAATTAATAATCCTGTAGGTTTCGTTTATAGTAATCTCAATCCGGCTAGTGAATATATCCAACAACTCTTAGGACTAATTGAGCTTTATCAGCAACATTATCCGGTTCCAACAACAGAAATTCAGGCACAGATTGAAGCCATTGAATTAGATTTCTTGAGAGAAGATTTGCCTAGCTTACTAGAATCAATGAAAGTTGGAGCCGAGCGTATTCGCGATATCGTCTTATCTTTGCGGACGTTTTCTCACATTGATGAATCCAAAATGAAGCAAGTTGATATTCACAAAGGTTTGGAAAGTACTCTATTGATTTTGAAGTATCAGTTGAAGGAAAAGCCGGGATGCCCTGCGATTGAGATCACTAAAAATTATGGTACTTTACCACTAGTGCAGTGTTATCCTGGGCAGCTTAATCAAGTATTTACCAACATCCTGGCAAATGCGATCGACGCTTTGGAGTCACAGCGAGCCAGCAGCAAACAAGGCGGAAGTGAAAAATTAGCTCCTCCTGCCTCACCTCGGATTGAAATTTGCACCGAAGTTGTAGACAGTGGTGAATCAGAAAGTGTAGTGATCCGAATTATTGATAATGGTCCGGGAATGACGGAGCGAGTACGGCGGATGCTGTTTGATCCATTTTTTACCACAAAACCTGTAGGGAAGGGAACAGGACTAGGATTATCTATCAGCTATCAGATTATCGTTGCAGAACACGGTGGGCAATTAAAGTGTGTGTCATCACCTGGGCAAGGAACCGAATTTATAATTAAGATTCCGATTCAGCAGCCTTCTCAAATGTCTCTTGCTAGCAGTAAAACGACTCAAATCTCTAGATATTACTGAAGAGAATTGGGCAGATTTGTCGGAGAAAAGCGATCGCATTCTCACGAAATCATCAGGCTCAACACCCTTACCAGATAAAATTGAAATAGCTGGTTTAATTTGGATGGTCAGACACGTAGTGCGATCGAATTACGCAAGCAAACTTATCAACAATTCAGTATTTCCTTCTTAGATACTATCTGGATCGATGTTCAACTCGCGTAATTTAGCAGCTAATCGCTCGGCACGTTGATCTGCAAGTTCGGCACGTTGATCTGCAAATTCCCGCTGTTGCTCTAATTCTAAATAAGAAAGAAATTTTTGCCCATCAGGTCGATACAATTCTAACCCGTCGTCTGTTAATTCAAATCGCACCCCTAAGCGAGGACTTTTCCATCCCGAAATCGGTTCAATTACCTCTAAAAGTCCCTCAATTCGCTGCCAACCGATTAATTCTGCATCCTCTGGATCGTACAGATAATACTCATCTACTCCATAGCGATTATAGAAGGCTAACTTCTTATTCATCTTGGTTTGGCTGTCACTAAAGGAGCGTATTTCAAAGACGACTTGTGGAGGGATATTATTTTCTGTCCATTGTCGGTATGAGCGCCGAGCGCCTTTCGGGACGCCAAACACGATCATGACATCAGGTGCTTGGCAAATTGTATTGCTTCCTTCAACTGGATACCAAAGTAAGTCACCTGCAACAAATACATTGGGATCATCTTTAAACAGAGCATCACAACCGCCTTGGATTTTGGTAATCCATTGGTATTGAATCGTGCTATCTGCCATTGGTTGCCCGTCACTTGAAGGGTAAATTATTTCGTCTTTAGTTGGTTTTACAGATGTAGTC
>CADCTM010000245.1 GCA_902805485.1 uncultured Coleofasciculus sp.
TTGTTTTCCGTTGTGGATGTGACCGTTCTTAACCGTTTGGCAAGACACACAGCTTGGGCAAACAGGCATGAGAGGATAAAATCAGCATGAAACTTTACCTTCCCATCATTACATCCTGGGCACTACCGCAGGGGGTATGGGGATTAATACTAACGCAACGCTTCTCGAGCTTCCACAGCGAGGGATACCGCACCTGGACCTTATTTTCTCACCTTATCTAGGCGGGTAAATATATTACTTTTTATAAAAATGACTATTGATAAAGCTCTCGCAACTGTAGATGCAGTTCTAAGCCCTAACTGTCTGAGCCACCTTCAAGAGCTGATATTTTGTCAGTGTTGGGAAGGGCGAACTCATCCTGAAATCGCCCAGAGCTCTGGGTATGATGCTGATTACATTAGAGATGCTGGCTTCAAGTTATGGCAGCTACTCTCGAAAGCATTTGGCGAGAAGGTCACTAAACATAATTTCCGTTCAATCGTTAGGCAGCGTGTCCAGCAAACTCAAGTACTAACTACCCTGCCAGATACTCCAGCCGAGGAGTTGAGGGTAGATCCTGAGTTTAGAGATTTTAGGATGGTGAGTGCCCAGCGTCAAGATTGGGGAGAAGCAATTGATGTCTCTGTTTTCTATGGGCGCACAGAGGAGTTGGACATACTAGCGCGATGGATCTTGATCTACCAGTGTCGACTAGTCGCACTGGTAGGAATGGGAGAGATGGGCAAAACTGCGGTAGCCGTTAAGTTAGCCGAACAGATTCAGGATCGGTTTGAGTACGTTATCTGGCGCTCGCTGCGCAATGCCCCAACTATTAATGAGATCCTGGCCCAGCTAATCCAGTTCCTGTCCGATCAGCAGGAAATCAATCTGCCAGAAACTCTAGAGGGTAAATTAACGCGATTGATGGAGTGTTTACGCTCCTCACGCTGTCTATTGATACTGGATAATGCTGAATCGATTCTGCGCGGTGGTGAGTCTGCTGGATATTACCGCCAAGGATATGAAGGTTATGGTGAGCTACTAAGGTTGGTAGGAGAAACGCACCATCAAAGCTGCCTAGTGTTGACCAGTCGGGAGCAGCCCAGAGAATTAGCATCTAACGAAGGCGACACTTCACCCGTCCGCATCCTAAAACTGTCTGGCTTGAAGGAAGCAGAAGCACGGCAAATTTTTAAGAAAAAGGGTGCTTTCGCAGGCTCAGAAGAAGAATGGGAAATCCTGATCAAACATTATGGCGGAAATCCCCTGGCGTTAAAGATGGTTGCTTCCGGAATTGAATATCTTGTTGATGGGAATATTTCTGAAGTTGTAGCACTTCTCAACCAAGGCGCATTTGTTTTTGATGATATTCGTAATCTTTTAGATCGGCAGTTTAATCGTCTCTCAGCGTTAGAAAAAGCCATTATGTACTGGCTGGCAATTAATCGCCAGCCAGTTTCATTTCAGGAGCTGCATGCAGACTTTATCCCCAAAATATCAGCAAGCGAGATACTAGAAAATCTAGTATCTCTAGGACGGCGATCGCTAGTTGAGAAAAGTGCAGCAGCTTTTACGCAGCAACCCGTGGTCATGGAGTACATGACCGAACGATTTATTGGGCAGGTTTGCCAAGTATTTGCCACTGAGGAAATTTCATTATTAGTTAGCCATGCGATATTGAAAGCTCAGACAAAAGACTACGTAAGAAAAAGCCAAGTTCGAATTATTTTAGAGCCTATTGTAGAGAAGCTCCAAGCCACCTTTAAATCTAAGCAAGCTCTTGAACATCAACTGAAGCGAGTTCTGTTGAAACTGCGGGAGGACTTTTCTACCTCACCAGGGTATGGAGCAGGAAACATTATTAATCTACTGTGTCAACTTAAAGTTGATTTAACTGGCTGTGACTTTTCTCATCTAGCTATCAGACAAGCAGACCTGAGGTGTGTGAACTTACATCAAGTTAATTTTGCTCACACTGATCTTGCTCAATCTATTTTTGCAGAAACCTTAAGTGGTGTCTTTTCAGTTCACTTTAGCCTAGATGGAAAAACTTTGGTTACGGGGGATTCCAATAATGAGATCCGCTTGTGGCAAGTTGAAGATGGGAAACAACTTTTGACCCTTCAGGGCCATACTAGTTGGGTTTGGTCACTGGGTTTCAGCCCTGATGGTCAGACCTTGATTAGCGGTAGTGATGACAAGTCGGTAAAGCTATGGAATATTAGTACTGGTCAGTGCCTCAAGACCCTAGAAGGTCATACCAATATAGTATGCTCGGTCAGCTTCAGTCCAAATGGTCAAATTCTTGCTAGTGGCAGTGAAGACCAGACTATAAAGGTGTGGGATGCCAGCAGCGGCCAGTGCCTTAAAACCCTAGAGGGTCATACTGGTCTAGTACTCTCTGTCAGTTTCAGTCCAGATGGTTATACCTTAATCAGTGGTAGTGCCGATCGGACAGTAAAACTGTGGGATGTCAGTACTGGCCAGTGCCTCAAGACTTTGCAGGGCCACACCAGCGGGGTCTGGTCCGCCAACTTCAGTCCGAATGGCCGAACTCTTGCTAGCTGTAGTGATGACCAAAGCGTGAAGTTGTGGGATGCCAGCACCGGTCAATGCATCAAGACTTTGCAGGGCCATACTGGTCTCGTATTCTCAGTCTGCTTTAGTCCAAATGGCCAAACCCTTGCTAGTGGAAGTTATGACCAAAGCGTGAAGTTGTGGGATGCCAGCACCGGTCAATGCATCAAGGCCTTGCAGGGCCGTACAAGTAGAGTCCGCTCCGTCTGCTTTGGTATGGATAGCTATACCTTGGCTAGTGGTGGTGAAGACCGGGCGATAAGATTGTGGGACGCCATTACCGGTCAGTGTCTCAAGACTTTGCAAGGTCATACCAGTGGAGTCTGGTCAGTCAGCTTCAGTCCGGATGGTCAAACCCTTGCTAGCTGTAGTGATGACCAAACAGTAAAACTGTGGGATGTCAGCACGGGCCAATGCCTCAAGACTTTGCAGGGTCATATTGAACGAATCTGGTCAGTCAGCTTCAGTCCGGATAGTCAAACCCTTGCTAGCTGCAGCGGTGACCCAGCAGTAAGGCTGTGGGATGTCAGCACGGGCCAATGCCTCAAGACTTTGCAGGGCCATACTGGTCTTGTATTTTCAGTCTGCTTTAGTCCAAATGATCTCATCCTTGCTAGTGGTAGCAATGACCAGACAGCGAGACTGTGGGATGTCAGCACTGGTCAATGCTTAAAAACGCTGACTGGTCACACCAGTTGGGTAATTTCGGTTAGCTTCAGTCCAGATGGGCGCATCTTGGCTAGTGGTAGTGGTGACCAGACGGTAAAACTGTGGGATGTTAGTACTGGCCAGTGCCTAAAAACGCTGACTGGTCACACCAGTAAGGTCTGGTCCATTAGCTTTAGTGCGGATGGTTTCATCCTGGCCAGCGGTAGCCAAGATGAAACAATTAAGCTTTGGGATATTAGCTCGACTTTATCCATCAGGCTGCGTAGCACAGCAAGTCAGACCAGGCGTTGAAGAGGTGACGGGGAACTTTAACCGTGTCTGATTCCACAGCCGACATTTGAGAAGTCCGCATCTGC
>CADCTM010000246.1 GCA_902805485.1 uncultured Coleofasciculus sp.
ACCCAGTTTCTTGACATGCAATCGTTTGAAGTTGTTTATGTCTTGCGAAAACGATCTGTAAACTGCGACATTTAATGTGCGAATGTACAACAGTACAAATGGAGAGTAGGGGAATCGAACCCCTCACCTCTGCGGTGCGATCGCAGCGCTCTACCAACTGAGCTAACTCCCCAGGACGCGATTAAATTCGCTTTGCTATCGTACCATTCACTGGCTCTATCCTGCTTTCGCCGCTACTGAGTCATAAGTCTGCTGGACGCGATCGAGTTCCAGATCAGAGAGACGGTCTACAGCCCAGTTAGCTCGGCGTTGCAGCATATGAAACGGATAAGTATTCGCCACCCCAACTACCTGCATTCCCGCCCGTTTCGCCGCTTCAATCCCGGCAGGTGTATCTTCAATCGCTAAACAATCCGCCGCTTGGGCGTTGAGTTCGGGATATTGCTGATTCAATCGCTCTACCGCCAGAAGATAGCCATCCGGCTCAGGCTTACTCACATTAAGATCATCACCTGCAACAATTAAGGTAAAGTGTTGGGCAAGCTGGGCGCGCTCAAGTACCAATTCCACCTCACAGCGCAAGGCGCCACTGACAACAGCCATCGGCAACTTGGCAACGCGGATTTTGAAGATTAAATCCTCCAAACCCGGATAGATTGGTAACTTGTCCAGTTTTTCCAACTGCTGCTGATAGGATTGGGCTTTACGGGCAAGTAGTTGGTTTAGGTAGCTTTCCGTAACGATCCGCCCGCGACGCTTTAGTAACTCAGTGATACAACTGCGATCGCTTCTTCCCAGGCAAATCTCTCGATACTCCTGGGGTGAAGGACGCAAATTTTCCGCAATCAAAACTTCTTCAATTAACTGCTGGTGAATCGCTTCATCTTTAATAATGACGCCGTTAAAATCAAACAGAACTGCCTTTAAAGTCATGCCGTTATGCTAAAAAGCTGGGGCAGGGATGCCCTCTGAACCAAAATCATCTAGTGTAGTGCTTGTCGGGACTTGTTGGACTCTTGCTGAATAACCTTCAGCCGGAATTGGTTTCATCCCGTGCGTTACCTGATGGATCAAGAATAAATCCTTTGTTTGCACTGCTTCAAAGCCTACCGCACCCATCCAAGCATCCACACTACCAGCAGCATAATCCTTAATGTACGGTTCCTCAAAAACCTCCGTTAGCCACTCGACTTGGCGTATGGTTTTTTGATTGCCATCCAAAATCAAGACTGCCCCTCCAGGCGTCAGCAAGCGGAAGCATTCTTGCAAAATCGACTTACTGACGGTTGGCGGTGTTTCGTGAAACAACAATGATGCTGTCACTACGTCAAATGACGCATCCGGGAAACCTGTTTCTTCGGCATTGCCATGACGCCACTGTAGATCTAATCCGGCTTTGTTGGCTTTGTGGTCAGCCATTACTAGCATATAAGGTGAAAAGTCCAACCCCGTTACTTGGGCTTGAGGAAACGCTTGCTTTAACATCAGCGTGGTGGAACCGGTACCACAACCCAAGTCTAAAATCCGTCGCGGCGTTCCTTTGATGCTATCAATTAAGCCTTGACGTACCCAAGTTTCGTTAGGTGGTAGTACGTATTGGGTAATCGGATCGTAGGAAACCGAAGCGCCAGGGTTCAGGTATCCACCCTCTATGCCGTGGAAGTTTTGGCTACTGTAGTAGTGAGGATAACTTAGATCTGGGCGTCGGAAGCGATCTCCTTCTGCTTCCCAATCCATGCTTTCATAAAACTCTCGGAGTTTTTTCTCGTCAATAAAACTGCGGATAATCGGCGATAAAAAGCGCTCAAAGATTGTGTCCTTACGAACTGCCATAGGAGTAGCCTTTTAAGGAATTGTGCTGACACATCAGGGCAAAATCAAGACCTTACCCCCTCTTTACAAATTTTAATATAGTTTTCGGCTCCCCAATCAGCTTGATTAGTGTGTTTTCAAGATAATACAGATCAACTTGCATTTGTATTATTTATGTAGTATCATGTAACTACTCGCACAATTATTCGATATGATTTGTGTTTTGTTGGGGCAGTTTAGCCATAGAAGGATCGCAAGAAAGATTAACTGTGAGCCAAAACTCGCCCTCCCCGAATTCCTGTGAGCCAAAACTCACACCCTAGTATTACAAACATTTATAGAGGCAAACGTTTATGCCATACGAAAAGCTAAAAATTACAACACCTGCGCCTGTTCTTTCCTGGGCTAATCACGACCTGGGTTCAGAAGAAACTAAGATGGCAAAGAATGTTGCATCTCTACCTTTTGTCTTCAAGCACGTCGCCCTGATGCCCGATGTTCACTTAGGTAAAGGCGCATTAGTGGGTTCTGTTGTGGCAACGAAAGATGCAATTATTCCGGCGGCGGTGGGTGTGGATATTGGTTGCGGGATGAATGCCATAAAAACGCCATTTGTTGCCGAGCAATTGGAAGGCAAGCTAAAGAAAATCCGTATGGATATTGAAGCCTCAATTCCTGTCGGATTTAATGAAAACAAAGATGTCGAAAAAGTTGTAACAAACTGGCAAGGTTGGGCAGATTTCAAGGAACTGCATCAAGGGGTGCGGGACTTGCAGGGAAAAGCGATGAGACAGATGGGTTCTCTCGGTGGTGGTAATCACTTCCTAGAAGTCTGTGTGGATACTGAAAACCAAGTTTGGCTGATGTTGCACTCTGGTTCTCGTAATATTGGCAACGTACTGGCGCAGTGCCATATCAGCACAGCAAAAGACTTGGCGAAGATGTCTAATACTTACTTACCTGATCCAGATTTAGCTTACTTTGTTGCTCAGTCACCAAAATTTCACGCTTACTGGCGGGATTTACAATGGGCGCAGGAATATGCTTTTGTGAATCGTGAGGTGATGATGGCTCGTTTCAAGCGAGTTGTTGAAAAACATCTAGCTGGCGGCAAGCAAACTAAGCCTTTGCTATCAGTAAACTGCCATCACAACTACGCGGAAAAGGAAGTCCATTTTGGTGAAGAAGTGTATGTAACTCGTAAGGGGGCCGTACGAGCAAGAGAGGATGATTACGGGATTATTCCTGGCTCAATGGGAGCAAAATCCTTTATTGTTAAGGGTAAAGGTAATCATGATAGTTATTGCTCTTGCAGTCATGGTGCGGGGCGGTTGATGTCTCGCAGTAAAGCAAAGAAACACTATTCTCTGGATGACTTAATTCAGCAAACAGAAGGTGTTGAATGTCGCAAAGATGAGGGAGTTTTAGATGAAATTCCCGGCGCTTACAAGTCAATTGACAAGGTGATGAAGAACCAGTCTGATCTCGTTGAAGTCGTGGCAACCCTGAAGCAGGTTGTCTGTGTGAAGGGCTAATTTTTCTCCTCTTGTGACAATTACTAGCCTAGCTATGGAGGTGATGTACCGCTGCCAGAATTGGTAAGTTGTGCGATCGCGTTTTAGCTAGGCTATTTTTTATTTATAGCAATTCGCAAATAAAAGTGTAGCGGTGGGTTGAGAATTGCCTCGGTATTCAAACTAACTCTTTTATCTTCAAAACCTGCCCAGAAAGTTTGTCTGTACCGAGAAGTTGAAAACTGCTGTAAGT
>CADCTM010000247.1 GCA_902805485.1 uncultured Coleofasciculus sp.
CATTGAGAAACTGAATTGAGTAGGAAACTATCAATTTACTTCTGCCACTGTGTACTCGGTTGCTGCCTAGATCCCTCATACCATCCGGAATACTGGTAAACTTTTCTTGTCTTATGAATAACTTTATTATTGGTTTTGGCTGCGGTTTTTTTCTGGCGGCAATTATTGCTGTCATTCTAGGGGTGTTAGCAGTTTTATCTTTAACAATGGATGCTTCTGATTTATCGAGGAGAGGTTCTAACAAGCGTTCTCTCCTTAACTCCCGTCAGCGAAGATTTGTTGATTAGTCGGGTTGGTTTTTAAAATTTGACAGAGAATAAAAGCTTTAAAATTAGCTAAAGGGTGAAATTTTTAACGGTAAGGGAGAATCAAAATATGGACGACTTTATGGCAGAAGCAATCGCCCAAGCAAAACAGGGACTCAATGAGGGAGGAATTCCCATCGGTTCAGTAATCGTAAAAGATGGGCAAATTGTTGGCAGAGGACACAATAAGCGCGTTCAAGATAGTGATCCCGTTACCCACGCAGAAATTGATTGTTTACGTAATGCAGGCAGAATTGGCAACTATAAAGGTACAACGCTTTATTCGACTTTGATGCCTTGTTATCTTTGTGCTGGCGCTGTTGTTCAATTTGGCATTAAAAAAGTAATTGCTGGTGAGTCAGAAACCTTCGCAGGTGCAAAAGAATTCATGGAATCTCACGGCGTTGAAGTGCTTGATTTAAACTTGGATGAATGTAAGCAAATGATGAGCAATTTTATTCAAGAAAAGCCAGAATTATGGAATGAAGATATTGGAAAATAATCAAAAGTAGGGGTACGCCATGCCTTGCCCCTACCCTGTGGTGTACCCTCCCCGTTCTTTGAGAAACGCCTCTAATGCCTCTCGATCGGGCAAAGCAGGCTGTGCCCCAGATTTCGTTGCAGCAAGCGCCCCAGCCGCCGCGCCCCACACAACCGCCTCTCGTAGGGGACGCCCTTCCGTTAAAGCCACGGCTAACCCGCCATTAAAGGCATCTCCAGCCGCAACCGTATCAACTGCTTGCACTGAAAACGCTGGGATAAAGAAGGTTTCCCTACCTGTGGCACAGAATACACCGCGATCGCCTAATTTGACAATTACAGTCCCAACACCCCGCTTCAATAACTCAATTGATGCTTGATGCGCCGCTTCTTGCCCATCTACGGGAAATCCCACTAACTGGCTAGCTTCAATTTCATTAGGCGTAATAATATCAATTAAAGGGTAAAGTTCGGGTGGAATATCTGATACAGCCGGTGCTGGATCAAGAATTACCATAACACCAAATTTGTGTGCCGTTTGGGCAGCAGATAAAACAACGGGTATAGGAATTTCAAATTGTAATAATAACGCTGATGCTCCTGGTAACAAAACAGCCAGTCGCTCAACATCCTGCTGACTCACCCGCCCATTCGCACCCGCAACAATAATAATGTTGTTCTCACCCGCCTCATCCACCGTAATCATGGCGACGCCAGAATTTGCTGCGGCATCTACCAAAATGCCATCAGTATAAACACCTGCGGCTTTTAACCCAGACAGCAACTGACGCCCAAAATCATCATCCCCTAGACGCCCTACGATGTAAGTTAAAGCACCCAGTCGCGCCGCCGCTACCGCTTGGTTTGCCCCTTTCCCACCAGCAGTGGTAAAAAATTCGTATCCTTGTAACGTTTCACCCGCAACAGGCAACCGAGGCGTTTTGGTAACTAAATCTATGTTGATGCTGCCAAAGACAATAACTTTGGTCATTTGTCCTTTGTTGTTGGTTATTGGTCAAACAACTAATACCAATTCTTTATGTCACCGTACTAAATCGAAACCTTTGTAAGGTAGCACTTCCGTGCTACCCCTTGCCAAAATTTAATGCCATATCCAAAGAAATTGCTAGAACAACTAACAAATAACTAAGCCGTTACCGCAGGTTCCAAACCAAGCTGACTCATCAATCGGTCAATATCGAAATGTTGAGCCATTAAGTGCCGCATACACTGTACCTTAATCGGTTCGTGGAGGCGCACCTGACCGAAAGTTTTGTCGATAATTTCTACCGTTGTTAGGGTGTCCATATCCACCGAGAGAATGGGGATTTCTAACTCTTCAGCGCGGCTGAGGATAAAGGGTTGGGGTGGCAATTGACCAGTAAGAATCAGGCATTGGGTTGAGGTTTCTAACGCTGCCATCTGAATGTCCGCGCGATCGCCTCCTGTCACCACAGCCATGTTGCGGCGTTTGCGGAAATATTTCAGGGCTGAGTTAACATTCATCGCACCAATTGCCAAGCTTTCTACCATCAAATCTAGGCGGTCAGAACGGCAAAGCACTTCGGCTTTCAACTGAAGCACGAGTTCCCGAACACTTACACTGCGTAATAAATCGCTTCTTGGCGTCATCCCTAAGACGGGAATATTTCTTCGTTCTAGAAATGGTCGAATTGTTGATTGAGCGATCGCCAATTGGTCAGATGGAATATCATTAATTAATACTCCAACCAAGCAATCAACCAAATGTTGTTTGGCAAACAAAAGATTTTCTACAAGCAAAACCGACTGATAGCGAACCACCAAAAGAACAGCGGCATTAATCTCTTGAGCTACTTCCAACAGCGATAAATTAAATAAGCTACCTTCACAAAGGCTTCCGGGACCTTCTATCAACATTAAATCGCCACTTGTTTGCTGAAGATATTGCTTTAGAGAATGACAGTAATCCGTTGTGTCCTCTCCCTGTAGACGCTTTTGAATCGTTTGGGCATCTAGGGATAGCAGAGGCGATCGCACTTTCTTTTGGGGTAAATTGAGGACTTGTGTCATAAACTGGACATCTTCTTCAACTGCATCCGGTTTATTAGCACTTAAACAAGTTCCCAATGGTTTACTGTAAGTGATATCCAGCCCTTTTTCTTGCAACTGATGAGCAACTCCAATAATCGTTGCCGACTTACCACTGTAAGCTTCTATTGAGCCGATTAGCAAATACTTAGCGGATTTTGCCACCCCTTGTTTCACTCCTAATAAAGTTTAAATTTTAACTGAGGCTTACTCGTCAATGCGTAGTAGCTTTCGATAAAATGCTTGAGAAAAATCAGTCAAACGCGATCGCCTGAAATTCATAATTACTTCAATCAAGTAATTCATAAATTCAGAATTTGCCATAGTCACTTCATAACTCAACTCTGCATTGCCATCAAACTGGAAGCGGCAGCGAGTCAAGTCCGCAGGTAGCTTTGATACAAACCAAGTCGCGACAAACGGAATACTGTCGCCACCTTCAATGCGGCGCTGACCTTCTAAAGAACCCTGTTGATAAAGACTCAGTGCCAGTGGTAACATATTACGCTTTGCCCCCTGGTAGTAGGGCATATACATTCCGACGGCTCCTTTGTCAGCAGGCTGAAGTTTTTCGATAGACATAAGTTAATTTTGAATTTCCGTTCTCGAAGGAAGAGTGATACTATCTCTGTTTGTCAAATCTCGTGTCAGATACAGATTGAGCTGAGGTTATCGGTTCAGCCAAATTCGTTGTTCTGCAATTTTATGTCTCCTCAAGAGTA